>NZ_JBOFLP010000382.1:0-28083 GCF_051657925.1 Chroococcidiopsis sp. | reverse complement strand
AGAGTATAGGCTTTGTGCCGAAAATCCTGAAGTTTGTCAAAATTACTCATGGTCAAGTGATTTGAAACGTCTTTGACCATGAAGCGAGCGGAATCAACGATCTGACCGCTTTTCTTTGCTAATTAGTCTAAACTCCAGTGTCTTAGAGCAGATAAGGATACTTATTTGGGATTTGAATGAGGCATCTAAGTATAATTACTTATGAGCGCGAACGATTTCTCGCTATCTCTAGCGCGATCTCCTAAACTAATAGTCAATTAAATTCCTAGAAGAACTGCCATTATGCCTCTTCGCCCCATCCCAGATCCGGTCATCCTAACTAACTCCATCCAACTTGCCGATCCTGGCTGCGCCACAACAGTAGCCACAACCGCATCCAACCAACCAATAGATCTGCGACAATCGCGAGTGGACGAGTTTTTGATGGCGCGATCGCACTCTCCAATCATTCGCTTGGTTGTGTGAGACAATTTAACGACAAAACTGATTATGGAATCATTAGGGGGCGATCGCGGTGAAGAACTTAAAACTCAAGCAGCACCCCAAGTCGCAATTAACTATTACCGAGATGGCGCTCTGTATATGTTTAAGGAATTTCAAACTGCAACTCGCTCTCAGTTTCGCCGTCCCAAAATTGACAACCTCTACGATGTATTTGTAAATATTCGCTTCGGACGAAGGCGAACGCGTAAAAACCCCGATTGCTTGTCGGCAGCCAGAGGCAGGAAAAACTTTTGAGAGTCCCCATAGTGTCTTGACTCTAGCAGATGCCAATACAACAAGCACGCCTAACTCTTCAGAAAAACGATCGATCTGAGCAACCATGCTTAAATAGTGTCACAAATAATGCCAAGTTGCCTGAGCCACTTATGGTAGGCAATCAAATAGCGATCGCTAGCTGAGTGTACTTCCGCTGGCAAATCTCAAGGTAAATATCGGGGTTGCTGGAACTCGACAATAACGATATGTTGACTGAGATGGAGTTTGCAAGTTTTCCAAGATATGTAGTGACCGAGTGTTTTGCTTCAGGCGCTTGCTGTTAGAATAATCCTGAAGAAACTAAACTCAAACAGCGCAAATCGGCAATAAAGTCAATGTAAATTCTGTTAGGCTCCAATTTGTCTCCAGTCTCGTCACTTTAGCGGTTGTTTATGGCTTCCATACCGCCAGCTAAATCTAAACGCGAGCGTGGTGTCATTCTTACTGCTCAAGGATGGCAAAAATTACAACGGGTAAAGCAAGCAGTAGAGGTGGAGTCTAACTGGGGTCGGCGTTTGACTCGCGAACAATTGAGCGATCGCACGGGTTTATCGCTACATACAATTTCTCGCATTCTTCAGCGTCAAGAACGAGTAGATCGGCAGTCGCTAGAGTGCTTTTTTCATGCCTTCAGCTTGGAACTATCCCCTGAAGACTGTGCTGTAAATGAGTCGCTTGCTTCAGTTTGGGTATCTGGGCAAGAAAGCCAACAACAGGATTGGGGAGAAGCGATTGATGTCTCGACATTCTGCGGTCGAGAAGCAGAACTAGGACAACTGCGGCAATGGTTGCTGGAAGAACGCTGTCGTCTAGTGGCAATAATGGGGATTGGTGGCATTGGCAAGAGCGCGTTAGCAGTGCAGCTAGCACGGCAAATTCAATCCCAGTTTGAACTGGTTATTTGGCGATCGCTCTCCAACGCACCGCTATTGGAAGAGTTACTCGAAAGCATATTGCAATTTCTGCTTCATGTGCGATCGGAAGATCCAGTCCCTCCTGCCAGCCTGAACGATAAATTATCAAAGCTGATGGAATGCTTGCGCTCCTCGCGCTGCCTGCTGATTCTAGACAACGCTGAAACGATTTTACACTCTGGTAGAGCCGGACAGTATCGCGACGGCTACGAAGGTTACGGTCAACTGCTGCGCTGTTTTGGAGAAGTCTCCCATCAAAGTTGCGCGATCGTCACGAGTCGGGAAAAGCCGAAAGAGGTAGCATGGCTCGAAGGCGAATGGCTACCCACACGATCGCTACTACTGAGAGGGCTACAACTAGCCCAAGGGCGAGAGCTATTTCGCCAAAAGGGACAATTTACGGGTACAGAAGCAGAATGGAACCGACTGGTGACTCACTATGGGGGCAATCCATTGGCGTTGAAGTTAGTGGCAGCAGCAACTCAAGAACTATTTGACGGTAGCATTACGCCCGTGTTGCAGTATGTAGACCAAGGCATTCTTATCTTTGAAGATATCCGCGATTTACTAGAGCGGCAGTTTCAACGCTTGTCAGCGGTCGAGCAAGAAGTCATGTATTGGTTGGCACTGCATCGAGAACCGATTGCGATCGCCCAGTTAGCAGAAGCGATGGTGACAGTCATTTACAAGCGCCAGCTACCCCAAGCAATGAATTTCTTGTTCCGGCGATCTCTAATTGAGAAAAGTGGCGAGTATCTGTCACTCCAACCGATGGTAATGGAGTACGTTACGGAGCGATTTGTCAAGCAGGCAAGCGAGGAATTAACTAGTCAACAGCTCGACTTATGCCAGCGATTGCCATTAATGCAAGCACTGGCTAAAGACTACGTGCGGGAGACACAAAGACGGCTGATCGTGCAGCCTACGATCGAGCGTTTGCTAACTCACTTAGGCGAACGCCAAGCAGTCAAGCGATTGCGACAGTTGCCAAGCCAGCAGCGGCAACAAGTACGATCGCGATCGAGCTACGCCGGAGGTAATATTATCAATCTGCTCGTACAGATGAAAGCAGATTTGCGATCGCTTGACTTTTCGGAACAAGGGGTGTGGCAAGCCGATTTACGCCAAGTAAATTTATCTGGTGTAAATTTTCAAAATGCCAATCTGCTCAAGTCTGCGTTTGCCGAAACCTTAAGAAGTGTAGTCTCAGTTGTATTTAGTCCCGATGGTAACCTGTTAGCAACAGGCGATGTAGATGGAAAAATTCGCTTGTGGCAAGTGGCAGACGGCAAACAGCTTTTGACACTTGAGGGACACACGGGATGGGTCTGGTCAGTCACCTTCAGTCCTGACAGTAAAACTATAGCCAGTGGCAGTCATGATACTTCAGTGCGGTTGTGGGATGTCCGCACTGGTCAATGTCTGAAGGTTTTGCAAGGACATACGAGCGGCGTGCGATCGGTTGCTTGGAGTCTAGATAGTCAAACTATAGCTAGTGGTAGTTTTGATGCATCAATTCGATTGTGGGATGCGGGTGGTAAGTGCGATCGAGTATTGTCAGGTCATACTGGCGGAGTTTGGTCTGTTACCTTTGCCCCCAGCCCCGATGCTTGTATTTTAGCTAGTGGCAGTCATGACACTTCAGTTCGGTTGTGGAATATTCGGACTGGTCGATGCTTGAAAGTGTTGTCAGGACATACGGGTGGCGTGCGATCGGTTGCTTGGAGTCCAGATAGTCAGATAGTTGCCAGTGGTAGCGAAGACTCGTCAGTGCGATTGTGGGATGTGAGGCGCGGTCGTTGCCTCAAAACATTGCACGGGCATACAAGTGGAGTTTGGTCTGTTGCTTTTGCACCAAGTCAAGAATCGAGCGATCTTTTAGGCGATCGCATCTTAGCCAGTAGCAGTGCTGATTCCTTAGTACGGTTGTGGGATGTGAATAGCGGTCAGTGTCTCAAGGCGTTATCAGGACATGCTAATTGGGTCTGGGCAGTGGCTTTCAGTCCGAATGGTAGTATTTTAGCCAGCGGCAGCCACGATGCTTCTGTACGATTGTGGGATGTCAAGCGGGGTCGATGTCTAAAAGCTTTATGCGGCTCCACTAATGGCATCCGCTCGGTCAGTTTCAGCCCAGATGGTAGTACCCTAGCTAGTGGTAGTGAAGACGCGATCGTGCGTTTATGGGATGTCAAGAGTGGTGAATGCCTGCAAGTTTTACACGGTCATGCTAAGGAGGTGCGATCGGTTACCTATGCACCTGCAAACTCCAGTAATACCCAACAAGACAGTATCCTCGCAAGTAGTAGTGCCGATCTCTCAGTCAGATTGTGGGACGTGCAGCGCGGTCAGTGTTTCCAAATACTACACGGACATACCAATTGGGTGTTTTCAGCTATCTTCAGTCCTGATGGTGAAACTTTGGCTACTGGCAGCTTCGATCGCTCTGTGCGATTATGGGACGTGCAGCGCGGCGAGTGCCTGCAAATTTTACAGGGTCATACTGATTGGGTATGGTCGGTCAGCTTCAGCCCGATCCCCCCATCCCCCCTTACTAAGGGGGATTTAGGGAAAATCTTAGCTAGTGGTAGTGCTGATGCCTCCATCCGCTTGTGGGATGTAAACAGCGGTGAATGTCTGCAAATTTTACGCGGTCATGCTGGTTGGGTCTGGTCGGTCAACTTCAGCCCAATCCTCTCATCTCCTCTAGATAAGAGGGGCTTAGGGGGGATCTTAGCTAGTGGCGGTGCTGATGCCTCCATCCGCTTGTGGGATGTCAATAGCGGTGAATGCTGGAAAATATTACACGGTCACACCAGCGGGGTACGCTCGATTGCCTTCAGTCCAGACGGTAGGATGTTGGCTAGCGGTAGCGATGACTGCTCGGTGCGATTGTGGGATGCGACAAGTGGTAAGTGTCTGCAAGTGTTGCCAGGTCATACGAGTTGGGTGTACTCAGTTACTTTCAGTCCTGATGGTTTATTACTGGCTAGTGGCAGCCAAGATGAAACGATCGCGCTTTGGGATATTGGTTCGGGTCAGTGCTTGCAAACGCTACGAGCTGACCGACTTTATGAAGGCATGAAGATTGCAGGCGCAATAGGTCTAACACCAGCCCAAACAGCTACGCTTTTGGCATTAGGAGCAGTCGATCGCTAAGTTAGTGGCTAACTGGCTCATCTTGCCTGGTCAAAATCCAGAATTATGCCGAAGCTAGATATAAGAAGAAGGCGTAGGGGCGCACAGCTGTGCACCCGTACAAAAGTCAAAATTATAACTTTTGCATAAATCGAGCGATCGCCACCCATGTAGAGGAAAAGAAAAGATTTGGAAACGCTGATAAATTTCCGTTGGAGGAGTTAGATCGTGCAAATTACTCTCGACAACATTACTCAAACAGTCATCAATCACGGTGATGGTGGCAAAACGCACCCGCGACTTTACGAGATTTACCGCAGCTTAATTACGCACCTGCACGCCTTCGCCAAAGAGGTGAATTTAACCGAACAGGAATTGCAGTTGGGGCGCGATTTTCTCAATCGGGCAAGTCACCATACTCAAGAAATCCCCAATGGGGAAATCCACATGCTGACAGACTTGATCGGCATCTCCGAACTGGTAGAGCTGTTGCACGATGCCAACGATACAGCAACAGAAAGCAATCTAGAAGGTCCGATGTACGTACCGGATGCACCAGAACGCAACATGGGAGATCGCCTGGGGATAGATAAGGACGGCGAACCGCTGATTTTTTCAGGTTACGTATTAGACTTAGACGGTAAGCCAATCGCTGATGCGATCGTCGATGTTTGGCAACCAAATTCTCAAGGACTCTACGATCTTCAAGATCCATCCCAGCCAAAGGATAACTTTCGCGGTCGTTTCAAAACAAAAGCAGATGGAATTTATAAATTTGAAACTGTAGTCCCGACAGGCTATCATATCCCCGCTAGCGGACCCTGCGGCGAAGTCTTGGAGTTATTAGGACGACATACCTGGCGGGCTGCACACATTCATTTCAAGCTCAGCGCCCCTGGTGGCTACACGCCACTAACAACACAGATATTTATTGCTGGCGATCCCCACATCGATTCGGATACAACTTTCTCGGTCAAAACCGCGATCGCCTCTTTGCAAAAACACGATGCCGTTGACGAACTGATGGCAAGCGGTCGACACGTACCGTTTTACACTACGAATTTTAATTTTGTGCTGCGATGATAATAGTGAGTCGGGAGTCGGGAGTCGGGAGTCGGGGAGAAGAGAGCTGCTCTTGAGCTGGGGAAGCTGGGGGAGAAATTCAATTCAAAATTCACTCACCACTCACCACTCACCACTCACCACCCAACTACCCATTACCTATTACCAATTACCAAATACCAATGATCGATGACCAACTTTTAGGAACTTGGAAATTAATTAGTGCGATCGCCATCCTTCCTGATGGAAGTATCGAGCCTGACGTGTATGGAGCAAATCCAGTTGGATATATTACTTATACGCCAGAAGATCGAATGATGGTGATGTTTGCCAGGAGCGATCGCGCTCCCTTCAGCATAGATATCAAGTCGCCATTGGGTAAAGATATACAGCTAGTGCCAGACACGGAATTAGTACAAGCTTTTACTACTTTTAATGCTTATGCAGGGACGTACAAACTAAATGGAAATACTGTAACTCATCACATTGAAATAGCATCGATTCCCAATCGGGTAGGTACAGATTTAGTTCGCACTTTTAGCTTAAATGGAAACCGAGTCACGCTGAAAACGCCACCCACTCTCAGCGATGGTGTTGTCAAAGTTTTTGAGTTGGTATGGGAACGAGTAGAAATTGTATAGTCATATCTCGATTTTCCAAGATGGCGATGAAAAATAATTCGGCTAAAACGCCAAAATACTATGGAAGACAATCGTAGAAATATTTATGGCAATTCGTCCGAGCAAAACAGCTTTGAGCATCTAACAGCTAAACCAAAGAATCGAGAAAATAATATTTTTTTTATTTTGATTAGATTCTTTTCAAAATTATTCAAACCGAAAATTTTTCTTGTCAATCTTATCAGTAAAATCCAGAGCAAAGCGATCGAATTTGCTCGCCGGATGAAAAGTGGCATGGCGATCGCCATCTTCGTAGCAGCTGCAATTGTGGTAGGAGATACTATTTCAATGGAATTAGCCGCAGCGCAAACATCGCCTCTGGTTCCGCTCAAAAACGTACCGATTCCCGTCCCCGATAATATTGGGGAATTTATCAGAGACAAGACAGCCGCGATCGCGTTGGGAAAAACTTTTTTCTGGGATATGCAAGTTGGCAGCGATGGAATTCAAGCTTGTGCTAGCTGTCACTTCCACGCTGGCGCAGATAATCGGTCGAAAAACCAACTCGATCCAAATCGGTTGCGGGTGAATAGCGATCGCACTTCTAACCCCGATACAACTTTCAATACCGGAGGCGGGGCAAACTACCAACTCAAACCAAAAGATTTCCCTTTCCACAAGCTCAAAGATCCGCGCGATCGCTTGTCGGCAGTTATAGCAGATAGTAACGATGTTTCCTCTTCCCAAGGCGTATTTAGATCTAAGCTGATTAGTGTCGTTCCTGGTAGTGCTGAGGATAGAGTAGAGCAGCTAGACGATCCTGTATTTAACGTTCAAGGGATCGAAGTCCGTCGCGTCGAACCCCGCAATACGCCGTCAGTTATCAACGCAGTCTTCAACTTCCGCAACTTGTGGAACGGACGCGCCCTTAACATATTTAATGGAGTCAATGCACTGGGACAGAGAGATCCCGATGCTTTTGTTTTGCAAGCAGATGGATTAGAACGGCTCAAACAAGTTAAAGTGCGGCTCAATAATTCCTCTTTGGCTTCTCAGGCGGTGGAGCCACCCACCAGCGAATTCGAGCAATCGGCGATCGGTCGTCTGACACAACTTTCGGAAAGTAATACTAATTCAAATACTCAACTGCAAGTATCCGATCGCTTTCAACCCAATCAGCTCAGTCCGTTGGGAAATAAGCGCATCGGCAAAAAGCTACTTTCTCTGCAACCTCTGAGCAAACAGCTCGTACATCCTGAAGACAGCGTTCTCGGTCGCTATAGCAATTTCCCCAAACCAGGATTAAAAGTCAGTTATGAGTCACTGATTCAAGCCGCTTTTCAACCGCAGTGGTGGAAATCTAACCTAGTTATTCGTTCTGATGACAGTGGCGGAACTCTTATCGCTCAGCCAAACCGACCGTTGAATGTGAATGAATCAAAGCTAATTGAGTATAATTGCGCCTTATTCTTTGGACTAGCAGTGCAAGCTTACGAATCGACGCTGATATCTGATGATGCGCCGATCGATCGCTATTTAGCCGGAAAAACCAATGCCTTGAGCGATCGACAAAAGCTTGGTTTAGATATTTTTCAAAATAAAGGTCTATGCATTGGTTGTCATGCAGGAGCAGAGTTTACCTCTGCTTCTGTTGGCAGTGTAGCTAGTCAAGGGCGAATTGGGCGATCGCCAGTTGGGACAAATCCGCCGGAAGACAGGGGCTATTTCAATATTGGCGTTAGACCCGTACAGGAAGATTTAGGGATCGGTGATGACGATCTACTCGGTAATTCTCTTTCGGAAGTGCGGTTAGCTCAACAAAGAAAATTTCAGCAACTCTTAGGCGAAAACCCTCCTACTTTCAATCCACCACTCGACCCGAATGAAACTGTCGTGGCGGATGGAGCTTTTAAAACACCAGGACTGCGTAATGTAGAACTGACGGCTCCTTACATGCACAATGGCGGGTTCTTGACTTTAGAGCAAGTTGTCGATTTCTACAATCGAGGTGGCGATTTTGAGGGTTTTCCCAGTCTGCCAGTGCTGAATTTGACAGCGAATGAAAAAGCGGCGTTAGTCGCATTTTTGCAGGGGTTGACTGACGATCGCGTTCGTTATGACAAAGCCCCATTCGACCACCCACAGATCTTCGTTCCCAACGGACATCCAGGTAACGAGAAGACTGCGAACAACGACGGAACGGGGAAAGCTACCGATAACCTAGTCGAGATCCCTGCTGTCGGTCGCAACGGTGGCGATCCTTCACCCAATTTCCTCGCCGCTCAATAAACTCTATCCGTTTTAGAGGTGAAAAGATGAAATCTGCGGAAGTTGTTGCAATTACCCAACCCGAACCAGAAATAGAACGGCAAGAAGAACGCCGTTACCAGGCAATGTTGGATAACGATCTCGTGACGCTCGAACGGCTGCTAGGGGAAGAACTACGCTACATACATTCAAATGCACTGGTCGATAGTAAAGCGAGTTACATCGCTTCCCTGAAATCGGGTGCAGTGCAGTACCAGCAAATTGTGCGTGAAAACGTGCTGATCAAAGTTTACAGCGAGACTGCTGTAGTGACGGGCAGAATCTTAATGACTGCCATAGTTAGAGATGAAGTCAGGTATATAGACAATGTTTTTGTCAATATCTGGGCAAAGCAAAAACAGGGATGGCAATCGATTCATTTTCAGTCTACGCCCATTTCAAGATAGTGGCGAACGGGCTTAATTTCCACACCACATTTAAAGGAGTCATCCTATGTCAACTTTTGTCTTAGTTCACGGCTCATGGCACGATGGTTCTACTTGGGAGCCTGTTATCAAACATCTAAAAGCTAATGGGCATCAAGCTTTTGCTCCCACAGTCGCCGGACACGGTAAAGGTGTGAATAAAAATGTCAACCATGCCCAATGTACGCGATCGATTGTAGATTACATCGTTGATAAAGACTTAACCGATATCGTTCTTCTAGGGCACAGTTACGGTGGCACGATTATTGCCAAAGTCGCCGAAGCAATCGGCGATCGCATTCGGCGGCTGATCTTCTGGGATGCTTTTGTCCTCAATAATGGCGATAACCTCAGAGATAATTTACCGCCCCACTATCAAGCGTTATTCGACTCTCTAGCCAGAGAATCGGGTAATAACACGGTGATGATTCCTTTTGATATCTGGCGGGAGGCGTTTATCAACGACGCTGACGTTGAGCTGGCGAAATCCAGTTACGCCCAATTATCATCGGAACCCTATCAACCGTTGATTGACAAGTTGGATTTGAAGCAGTTTTACTCGCTGTCAATTCCCAAGAGTTACCTCTACTGTAGTGAAGATATCGCACTACCTCAAGGCGAGTGGGGCTGGCATCCGAGAATGTCTGAACGTTTAGGATTATTTCGACTCGTGCAAATGCCAGGTAGCCATGAAGTGATGTTTTCTAATCCTATCGGCTTAGCAGAAAAGATTATCGCCGCAGGACGCGACTAGAATTGAAACTTCAAAATGGTACTACAATTTGACCAAAAATCGGTGTCTTTCTTCATAGCAATAACGTTTTATCCTGAATGGGAAGTGAGTGAATGCAAAAAACAATTTTCTTTGACTTAGAGGTTTATTCTTATCAGATTGACCTGCTAGGACACGTCAATAACGCTATCTATATTCAATGGATGGAAATTGGGCGAACCAAGCTATTAGAGGTAGTTGGTTTGCCAACTCCAGAAATTGTCAAACAGGGATTTGCACCTGTTTTAGTTCATACCAGTATTACCTACAAATCGCCACTTTTTTTAGGCGATCGCGTGTCTGTCAATGTTTGGGTCTCCCAACTGAAGAATGCCTCTGCCATCGTGCAATTCCGATTCCACAACCAAGAAAAAATCCTGGCAGCAGAGGGCCTGCAAAAGGGATTATTTCTTGACTTACATACGATGCATCCTAGGCGACTTAGCCCAGAAGAAAAAGCATTGTTTGCTCAATATCTATGCCAAGAAATACCAATTCCTGAAACAGAAACAGAATTTGCATTAGAAACCATTTCAACATAATGATTCAACTCAATCTAAAGTTTTGTAACCTACATGAGTGTGAGAATGACCCTTTTGTGGCAGCAGTACGATAGGAAGTTATGATGAATGCGAATAATTTCCTGCACGAAACACCCGTCCCAGTTAGCATTCGGCGGATGGCATCGATCGTTTTGCTGCTGACGATCGTTAATTTTCCAAGATTGTGAATTTAACGTTCTTTAGAAAACGCTAATTGCAGGAGATTTTGATATGGATAACGTAATTGCTCCGAACCATGCACCTGTTGTAACATCACCAGAAATTACATTAATCCCGAACAATTCACTCTTGACCGAGACACCGGAAGCAGGACGGCAACTAGCAGTTACAATGGCACGGCTGATTATTAAACTAACTCAACCTGATGAAGAAAAGCGCAAACAAATGCGAAAAGTTTATGACAATGATGCCATGATGCTAATTGCCGTGGGTCAAGTTGTCGCAGCAGAATTTGCCACGATCGCCGCTGCTAATAACTACTGGCGGAAGTAGCATTTTAAAGCCGTTAAATCAATCATGTGTTCTGATGCAAGGAGGAATACGCTATGAAACTTTTGATTCGAGCGATCGTGAGCTTTTTTGTCTTCGTTGTCGATGTCATCTACGGCAATCGTTCTTACGCTCGGTTTTACGTGCTAGAAACAATCGCCCGCGTTCCTTATTTTTCCTATCTATCGGTGCTACATCTCTACGAGACGCTCGGTTCCTGGCGCAAAGCAGACTGGTTGAAAGTTCACTTTGCCCAAAGCTGGAACGAATTGCATCATCTGTTGATTATGGAATCTCTGGGCGGCGATCGCCACTGGATCGATCGCTTCATCGCTCAACATATTGCTGTGATGTACTACTGGGCGATCGTGCCGCTCTATATGCTGTTTCCCAAGTACGCCTACTACCTGATGGAACTGATTGAAAATCATGCCTATCATACCTATGACGACTACTTGAAGGCGCATGAAGCACATCTGAAAACTCAAAGCGCTCCTCAAGTGGCGATCGACTTCTATCGCGATGGCGATCTCTATATGTTTGAAGAAGTTCAGACGACAGCCAATCGTGAATTCCGTCGCCCTAAAGTGGATAATCTATACGACGTGTTCGTGAATGTTCGCGATGACGAACGCGAACATGTGAAAACAATGGAGGCGCTCCAGAAACCAGAAGCGCAGCCTACCTTTCACAGTCCTCATACGGTTTTTATTGCAGCAAAAGCTTTACCGAGCGAAGGAGAAGCTTAAATTGTATTCGATTCAATCTACGGTTTCGCCGCCTACACGAGGAGAAGCATAATGACAACACGACACGCAACCGATGAAATTCCTTCCTATGACTTTATTATCATTGGTGCTGGGGCTGCTGGTTGCGTGCTTGCCAATCGCCTGAGTGCAAACCCGCGCCATCGCGTGCTACTACTCGAAGCAGGTGCGCCAGATAGCAAAACCGAAATCCACATTCCCGCCGCGTTTAGCAAACTATTCAAAACCGAATACGACTGGAATTACAGCGCCGTGCCGCAATCAGGGCTGCAAGGTCGAGAGAGTTACTGGGCAAAGGGTCGTACCTTGGGTGGCTCCACATCAATTAACGCGATGATGTATTTGCGCGGCGTTCCTGCCGATTACGATCGCTGGGAGGCTTTAGGCAATCCTGGTTGGAGTTGGCGGGATATACTGCCTTACTTCCGTCGTTCTGAATGCAACAGTCGCGGCGGTGACGAGTTGCATGGCGATCGCGGTCTACTGTATGTCGAAGATCTGCGCGATCGCAATCCCCTCAGTCACGCTTTTGTTGAGGCAGCACAAGCGATTGGTTTTCCCTACAACCGAGATCTCAACGGTTCGCAACTAGATGGTGTGGGTTGGGTGCAGGTAACGCAGCACCGAGGTCGCCGTTGGAGTACGGCTGATGCCTTTTTGCGTCCAGCCATGCGGCGCTCAAACCTCCAGGTACTTACGGGCGCACAGTGTACCCGCGTGTCGATCCGCGATCGCCGTGCCGTTGGTATGGAGTATCTGCGTCAGGGAACCCGACAAACAGCGATCGTCACCCGTGAAATTATTCTTGCTGGTGGCACGGTTGGCTCTACTCAACTGCTGCTGCTATCTGGAATTGGACCCGCTCGACAATTGCACGAGTTGGGAATTGACGTATTAGTAGATTTACCAGGAGTAGGGCAGAACTTACAAGATCACGTTGCGGTTGCCGTAGTTATGGGTAGCACGCAACCGTTATCACTGCTCAATGCCAATTCGCCGCGAGAGTTATTTAAATACTTGCTATTGCGGCGCGGGATGTTAACTTCCAGCGTCCTAGAAGCCGCTGCTTTTGTGCGAACTGAGCCAAGTCTTGTTGCACCCGATTTAGAGTTGCAATTTGCGCCCGTAGTGTTTCACGACTACGGACTAGTTGCAGCAACCGAACATGGAATGACGATCGGACCAACATTAATCGCCCCGCGTAGCATCGGCTCAATGCAGTTGCGATCGCCCAACCCTTTAGAACATCCTATCATCGACCCGCAATATCTCTCCGATCCAGAAGGACACGATTTGCGGGTGATGGTTGCAGGCGTGCGGCAGGCACAGGAGATTTTCGCCGCTAGTCCAATGGCAGCCTATCGAGGTAGACCGATTCTACCCGATCGCCTGCTCCAGAGCGATCGCGAAATTGAGGATTACGTGCGCTCGGCATCAGATGGTTGGTGGCATCCAGTTGGGACGTGTCGCATGGGAACCGATTCTCTGGCAGTAGTCGATCCGACGCTACGGGTACGAGGTGTTGAAGGGCTGCGAGTGGCTGACGCTTCAGTGATGCCGACTATACCGCGCTGTCACACAATGGCTCCGACAATTGCGATCGGTGAGAAGGCTGCCGATCTCGTATTAGAACAAACTCGATCGCTTGAGGAATTAGAACAATTACAGGGCTAAAAAGTTGTCATGAATGCGAATTTCCTACACGATCGAACACCCGTTCCAGTTGGCATTCGGCGGCTAGCGTCGCTCATTTTACTGATAACGCTCATTGCTGGCATTGCCAATTTTTTCTATCGCTTGGAACACCTCCGCGACCTGGCGGCGACTTATTATCACCCGTACTTAATTCAGCTCGGTCTTTCTGATGAGTTTTATGTTTGGTATTTTCTGTTGTCGGAAACTCTGTTGGCGCTGACGTTTGCGGTTACGGGGGGCATGATTGCGCTGCATCGCTCGGCAACTTGGATCGCGATGTTCGCCGCGATCGCGCTCCTATTATTTGGGATCGCTCTACCACCTCCAATGCACGCGCTCGTCACCCATCAGGGAGGGCTTAACGTGCTGCTTTGCTTTTTACGGGCAATTGGCTTTGCGCTGTTTATTATCTTTCTTTATATTTTTCCTGATGGTCGGCTCGTCCCCCACTGGATAGGCTTTCTGACGATCGTCCTGGTTCTCTGGTCGTTAGTTTGGCCCCTCTACCCACCGCTAAATCCCTATCGCTTGCCTCAAGCATTACCCTTTTTGGTATTGACGTTCTGGTTTGGCACGGGGGTCTTTGCTCAAATTTACCGTTACATTTATGTTTCAAATCCGATGCAGCGGCAGCAGACCAAATGGGTCGTATTTGGTTTGACCGCAGCTATTCTAGGAGATTTTGTGACTCATATCGCCTGGTACATTTTTCCATCGTTACAGAAAGGATCGGACTGGTTTTGGCAATTCGCTCACCAGCCGTTTTTCATCTTTTCGCAACTACTTGCGCCAGTGGCGATCGCCATATCGATCTTTCGTTATGGGTTGTGGGAAATTGACTTTATTATCAACCGCACTCTCGTCTACGGCTTGCTGACTACTTTGTTAGCAGCAGTTTGGACAGCCACGGCGAAGCTGTTAGAAATTGTTTTTGCGCGAGTAACGGGGCAGAGTGCAACACCTATTGCCGCAGGGGTTGCGGTTTTGGGAGTTGGCTTAATCTTTGGACCAGCACGGGAAAAGTTAGAAAAATTCGTCAACCATCACTTTTACCCAAACAAACTGGATCTGAGTCGAGATTTCGTAGAATTTTTGCCGGAATCACGCGCGACGATCGGTTTGTCAGAATTATTGCAAAAACTGGTCTATCGCACTCTAGAAGTTTTGCACATTCAGTATGGGGCAGTTTTTTTGCAGGATACAACGGGTCAACTACAAGTAGCTGAGATTTATAACCTGTCACCGACTGTAGCACAGTCTTTTTGCTGGAACGAACGGCTCTTGGATCGGATGCAGAAAGGTAATGCAATTAAACAACTAGAAAATGATTTTTTTGTGCTGCTGGTTCCACTCATGCTGCAACGAGGCGAGCGATCGGATTTAATCGGCGTACTGGCGCTGGGTCCTCGGCAGGATGGAAGACCGTATTCCCTAGATGAACTATGGACGTTTGAGACGCTGGCAAAGCGAGCGGCAACTGCAATTTTTATCGCTCAACTCAATACGGCAACCACCCTAAAACTGACACAGCAAATTATTGCACTTGAGAAACGGGTAGAAACACTAGAAGCACAGCACGTCAACCCTGAGCCGTCCGATCGCGCTTAACTCATATTGAGTGAGCGTGCCTTGAGTTTGCACCTGCCCAAGCAGCCGAGTCATGAAACGTTCAAATGAAAACTAACAACAAAAAAAGTTCGGTCGTGCCAACTATGACGCTAGATCCGATCGCTCAAGCCGAGTTTTTGTCAGCTCTTGGCAATCGATGTTTTGTCTACTAGCGATTTGTCGCTATCTCCAGCGCGTTAGCGCAGCGTGAGTGTAGTTATCGCCTAAACTAATAGTCAATGAACTACCCCGCCGCAAGCGGACGGGGTATCAGAATCGCGCATAGAGATAATGGCTCATCTCGGTGTAACTTGAGATATTCCTGACCCTGGCTTTTAACATATTTGGCAATCATGCCTTCGTCTCCATGTTTTCCCACCGTACTGGCAAAGTAAACCGTCACTCCAAAACTCGCCGCCCCATAGCTGTTGTTTCACTTGCGGACAGCGTTTAAAGACTTCTCGTGCTGTGAGACTTTTGAGCATTGTCACGAGCTTGGTCACGCTATAAGTTGGTACTGATTGCACTAAAAAATGCACATGGTTTTTGTCCACGCCAATTTCGACAAATTTGATTTCGTAACGCTTCTCAATCTCAAGACACACTTCTCGCAAAACTGCAACCAAGTCGTTCGTCGAATACAGCTCTTCGATACTTCGCCGGAAACACCAAATGGTACAGCAAAACTGTTACGTTATGACTTTTATGGATATACTGACTCATTCCTTGATTTTACGCCGCACAGCGGCGGGGAATTTGACCCGCAGAGATTAAACGATTTGGTGATTATTTAGTTGACTTGGAGGTAGTGCCGCAGGCTTTGGATGAGGGTGTGTCTTTAGTTTTAGACAACTGAAGTGCTTTGTCTGACTAGCTTTCCGAACTCTTGCTTAACATAACTTTACGTCATGTCCCATTTTGCACGTATCTCGGCTTTACCCCAGCTTCGGCATAATGCATTTGGTGGTGGTGACGAAAATAAGTGATAGCCTCAAGCAGTCCAGAGCGCACTGACTGGGACAACCGCTTCGGCTCGATGGCTTCCATTTCTGCAAGTAAACGAGTGGCAGCGCCAACTTCGTGTTTGAGAATATGACAGTGGGTATCCATACTCGCTTGTTGATACTCAGCACTGCCAGGGTGAACCGAGGAGGCAACTTTACCCAGATACTGGGTCGCGTGGTAAAAATCTAACACTTGGCTATGGGTTAGTGGCTCTAGAAATGCCCAATTCTCGGGTGCTCCATCGGCTAATCCTTGATAATGGGCATGAGGGTATAACCGTTTTACCTGTTCGACTTCCCGTTGATCCGTTCAAGAAATGTTGCTCGTCCATGTTCTGGGGCAGCCGCAATGTAGGTCGTGTGTTGACGTTCTCCTTGCTGGTTATACAAGCTGATGGTGCCGACCATTGCTTGCCGCCATGCATCCTCAGACAACAACATACACGTTCCGTCCACTCCGATACTCACTGTCTCAATTGCCATAGGTAACTTAGGTGTTTGGTAGTGCCAATCTTCTTCTTTAAGCAAGGCAATGGTACCGACAGCTTCTGCCAAGGTTTGCACAAATGACCGATGCACATCTCATCCATGATTTTCGCGTAAGTCCTCCACTAACCGCACGCTGCTCCATGAGTGCATATTTATGGCTAATTTGTTGCGCGAATTTCGGTGTCGAGGTGATGATAATCCGAGCATCCACTTCTAATGGACAAAGGGTTTTCCCTCCATCGCCCTCTTTGATACACATGCCGCTCTATTTCTACCATTCCATAGGGAGTTTGATATGTCTTGGGTAATTTCCCTTTACTGGCAAGAGCGCATCCCACCACTCTCAATCGGCGAACCGTCAGTATCAAAATGTTTGAGTGCTTCTCAACTGGCTAAACTTCCGGCGGAATTCAGCACTGATTGGAGCGTTTCTTCTGTCTCTAAAAATGTCTTTTGCAAAGGCAAGCGCGTGCTGGAGTGTGACAAACTTGTCATTGCTTTCCACAATTGTTACACTCATTCCCCTATCTTTCACCAGCTCATGTTATGCCCAGAGCATACCAGATTTTCTTTTTCACATCAAGTTTTGGTCATACTCCATTGAAACTGCGTTTGCACTCCTTGCACCGAAACACGAGATATCCCAGTTCGGTTGTTCTGGCTAACTGGGTGGTGCGAGCCGAGTTACAGTGCGGACAGTTCATGGACGAAAGTAAGTATAAGTACCTTGGCAGGCATTTATACTACCAGAAATAGCGTTTGGATGCTACAGCGAGATCTCAGTCCTGACAGATTCGAACGAGTAACTACGGACGGACACACTGCTGATCCCAAAGCAATTGCCGAAGTATTGGGAACGGATGTGGAACACCGAGTCAGCGACTGCCTCACCAACCGCATTGAACAGGATCATCGCGGCATCAAACAACGTTACTATCCGATGCTGGGCTTTAAAACCTTTGCGTCAGCTAAACGATATTGTCAAGTATTCGATCGGGTTCGTAACTTTTTTCGTTCTCGCAGTCGAATCGGAGAGTTCGTGTCTCTATCTACAAGCCGGGAACAATTTGTTACAGGAGTGCAACAACTGCACGAGGATTTCCAAGCTGCCTCATCATCAACAAAGGGGAGGGAAAGCTATGCGACTCAAAAATCTCCTCTAATTGGGAAGCCAGATCTGACAGATTCACTACTCATTAGCCACCGACTACTTGTCGTCTAATCCATCGAAGCTGTCTCGATAGTTCCTGCCGATTTGAAAATTTGAGTAGATAACGGTTAACAAACCAGATTGAGTAACCGAGACCAATCAGTTCAAAAATCGGTGAAAGCAGGGGAAGATCGTTCAAAACATCTACTATTGCTATGAATACCTTAGCTAATACGAGCGTTGCCACAATTAGAGCAACAACAATAATTGACTGCCTGTATGTGTTGAAAAATCCAATTATGCGTTCGGGCAGTTTTGCCAAAAATCCGGCAACTTGTACTTGAAGCCGCTGCCGTTGCTCGCTAAACTGAGCGACAGATTGTGGCTTGGCTAAAGGCGCTGGCTCTGATACCTCGCTCTCTCTTGAGAAAGCAGGGGAGCTAAATTCCACTTGTTGGGGTTGAGATCCCACATTTTTAATGTTGTTATCTCCTACTGATGATAATTGCTCCACCTTTTCTTCCATTGATTTCATCAGAGATTGGAAGGGCTGAATGAATTTATCAATTCCTTCAGCCAGGACTTCATCCATTACTTGGTTGAGATTAATGTCAATTTCTGGGTCTTTGAGACTCTCAATTAACCGATAGGCTTGTTCGACTCCTGTTTCAATATGACTAGCAACCTGACAATGGTCGGCACAGGCTTCAATCGTCGCCGGAGCCAGCGTATTGACGGTTTCGGAGCCGACTAGCTCCTCTACATAGACCACATCGCTGTACTCAGGGTTTTTCGTGCTAGTACTTGCCCACAACAGCCGCTGGACATTTGCTCTTTTTTCTGCCAAAGCTTTCCAGCGATCGCTTTGAACGATCTCTTTGTACTTCTGGTAGGCAATTTTAGCGTTAGCGATCGCTACTTTGCCTTTAAAAGCCACTAATCGAGCATTCAATGCCAAGTCTTCAGTGCCATCAGTTTTGAGTTTTTCATTAATTAACCGATCCACTTTTGCGTCAATCCGGCTGAGGAAGAAACTAGCAACTGAGGAAATTTTGCTAATATCTTCACCTCTGTTCGCTCTGGCTTCCAAACCGCGAATATATGCCCAAGCTGCCGACTCATAGCTTTGAATTGAGAACAAGAGGGTAACGTTAACATTTATTCCTTCACTAATGACTTGTTCTACTGCTGGGATACCGCTAGTAGTCCCAGGAATTTTTATCATGACATTTTCTCGACCGATTTCTTGGTAATAGCGCCGAGCTTCCTGAATCGTGGCTTGGGTATCATGAGCAATGGTTGGAGGGACTTCAATGCTCACGTAACCATCTAACCCTTCGGAGTCTTCGTAAATCGGTCGTAAAAGATCGCAAGCATTACGGATGTCGGCAAATATCAAGGATTCGTAAATTTTGTAAGTTGGCAATCCTGCTGTTACGCCAGCTTCAATGTCAGCATCGTAGATAGCATTGCCCGCGATCGCCTTCTCAAAAATAGCTGGGTTGGAAGTAATACCACTGATGCCTTTATTTTTAACAAAATCTTTGAGTTCGCCTGACTCGATTAGATCGCGGGTCAAGTTATCCATCCAGATACTTTGACCGTACTGTTTAAATTCTAAAAGATGATTGGTTGCCATATTTCAATTTTTTAGTTTTCTAACTTTTATCTTACTTAAAGAATGAACGTACCTCATCTTCTAAATGGTGTATTCAATTAGTTAAATATAGAGCTGTTAGTACCGAGTTTAATTTAGTATAATTTCAAACTTATAAAGACGTGCTATTTTATGAATATCTACTAGAAACAGCGTTCAAAAACTTTACTCTATCAGAAAAAATGGCTAAAACAAGCCTCTAGTAAAAAAGAGCAGCAGGTATAAATAAACTCAACTTAGGTATTGAGTAAGAACTCAGATTTATTTCAATCGATTCAATTATATTAAACTCATTCTATAGAAAGAGCCAAGTATAGATTTTGATTTCTTAAGCTAAATACAAGAAAGTTACTCACTTATTAAACAGCAATCTAAGCCAATGAATAAACAACAAGCGAAACCCATAGATCAACCGGTTAGTGAAGATAGACACGCACGATCGGAACCTACAGCTAAGGAAAAAAATCTAGTAGCTAATCCTGGCGATAGAATTGCGGATGAGTCGCAATCCATTGAAGAAAAGGCTAAGCAAGTAGCTGTAGATTCACCAGATATCACTGGTGACTGGATTAGAGTTCCCACTTACTTTATTGTCGAGTACCCAGACGGCGAACGAAAAGCACTTCACCACGTACGAGATGCGGAAGCAATTTCTGATGTAGTTCGTATGGCGCGGATGGATGAAAAGGGAAACAGAGTTTGGTGGTAAGTATAACGATCGAGCTAAATACAGAGAAGTATTTAGCCTTTCTATTACCTGATTTTTCGCTTAGCAGTAGTTTGGCTCTGTTGTTGTAAAACTTGAGCCAGATAATTAGAAATTACTCGAACAATTTGCAATTAGAATATTAATGTAGGAGAAACTATATATGCAACAGTATACGTGCAATGTCTGCGGATATGTATACGATCCAGAGCAAGGAGATCCGGATTCTGGGATAGAACCAGGAACCTCTTTTGAAGATTTACCAGAAGATTGGATTTGTCCAGCTTGCGGAGTTACAAAAGAGAACTTTGAATCGAATTAAACAAGAAAATAAATAGCAACAATTGAATAAAAATCCCCTACTATTGAATAGAAGGGGATTTATTATTTCATGAAGTATAGATCCAAGACCAATCTGTATTTTTAAGTAGAATTAGTCTAGTACCTTGTCTGCTAACTCGCTTTTAGTCTCTTTCAACTGATTTCCAAGTTGCTCTCTTGTTTCGTCGCTCAAACATTCGCGAATTTTGGGAAATAGTTCGTTCTCTTCTTCATTCAAATGATTCTCCATGAATTCCTGCAATTGATTAATTTTCTGTTTGAATTCGGACTCTTGAGGGTTTATGGACTTAATTTCCATAATCATGCGATCGCCTTTATTATGCTCCTCACGACCTTTATCAATCAGTTCTAAAGTATTTTCACAATTACTCGCTTGCGGGTAGAGAACCAGCTCTTCAGACCGAGCATGTAAGGTTAAAAGATTGTCGAGTTTCTCAAAAGAATCTTCTACTCCTTGAGGGTCGTCAGTACCCTGAATATCTGAAAACAAAGTTCTAATTCTGCTATGATCTCTTTCTAGCAATTCAATAGCATCCATTTTGACAAAATTCCTATTCTTTGACTCGATCTTGCAGTAAAATAATTTTAAATTGGGCAATTTATATGAGAAATTAGCCTAGTTCATTTACTGCATCACCGACAACATTTAACTTTAGTCTATCGTCAACTACTGTAATGAACTTCCCCCTCTTGAATGAGGTTTATATCATCCAATATCCTGTACGTATAAATAGTAAGTTTCTAACGCTACAGCTTTGATAAAAGGACAGGGGTTATAGTGTTTTATTTCAACTGGATTAATACAATCTTTTCTTGATTTTTTAAAATTACCTTAAGTGACAAAACAATGAAATAAAAAGACAATTTAGGAAACGCGCTCGATTAAAATTAATGCGATCGCCCAAGTTTATCTAAGATACAAAGATATAGAAAGGCGATCGCTTCTTTAGCATTTACACAAAAGCGATCGCACTACATTACCAATATCGAGCCTAGCCTTGACTAGAATTTTTTCCAGGAACTACTGACGAGCCAAGATCTACAGGAATTGGTTCTCCAACAACTTTTCCGTTTTCTACTGGAACCAAAACATAACCTGTTTGCATTCCGTTTGACTGTTTGCTATTAACTTTATCAGCCACGCTTAGATCGTTTTCTGTTGCTGGTTCGTATGTGGTATCTATTGCACCTTTAACAGTATTATTGACTTCTTGAGCTGTACCCTTGACAACATTTGTTACATCTTTGACATTAGAATTAACGTTCTGTGTTGTCGATCTGACTACATCTACTGTGCCTTTGAGATTCTGGTTAAAATCTTCAGTTTTCGATTTAACCGTGTCTCCTACATCTTTGACAGTGGAATTAGCATTTTCTGCTACACTCTTTACTGCATCACCTACACCTTTAGCGGTGTTGTTAATCCCCTCAGCCGTACCCTTCACTGCATCACCTACACCTTTAACAGTCTTATTCACATTTTCTACTGTCAACTGGCGAGCTACATTCACGGCTACTGCACCCACTATAGCACCAATAAAAGCGCCAATTGCTGTTTTAACTAATCCGTCACTTTTTCCATTACTTGTTCCATTACTTGTCGTTTCAGTGTAGGGTTGCTCTACAGTTGAGTCAACATTTTCTTCTTCGCTCAAAATCTGCTGATGTTCGATCATTGCTATCTCTCCTAAATTCACAAAACTAATCGAAATTCTCTTAACGTGAGGAAAACTCTTATTTATGACTTTTCATCTAATCAATTAGGAATTAAATCTGTTCGTTCGACTTGCGTAACTTGCTGACTGATTTTATCTTTATCTACTGTTTTCACAGGTAGGTTATCGCTGTCGTTTCTGTCTTGAATATCAAGATCCAGTTCTTCTCGACGTATTTCCTCTTCGACTTCAAGAGCCTTGTGTTCTACTTCCTTACGAACTCTAACTTGTTCGCGCACAAAAGCTTTTTTTTCAACTTCAGCTATTTGTTCGTAAAGTTCTATTCTGACTAATTCTCCTTCCTTGAAGTCTGCCTCGCTTAGAGCTACTGGAGTTTCATCATCTGCAGGAATTTGTTCTATAACAAGTCTCTCTTTTTCCAAAGGCACAGAAATTTGAGCTATGTGTGTTTCAATATGCTTACCAATCGCGATTTCGCCAGTTTTGACTTGTTTTTTATTAGCGGCTATCCTCTCTTCATATAGATAAAAAACTTGTACATCAGATGTTCTTTCAGCTTGACTATTAGATGGGTTAGCATCTTTGACTGTTTCTTTTACTCGAGCTGCTAAATTCTCCACAGACGCTGAAGAATTTTCAGTTTCTTTTTCAACTTTTTGTTTTGAGTTCTTGCTGATATTCTTGTTAAGATCGAACGCTTTATTTTTAACCGTTTCTACTCCGTTTTTGATAGTGTTATTGACACTTTCGGTTGTTCCTTTGACTACATTTCCTAAATCTTTTGCAGTTCGATTGAGAGTATTAGCCGTGTTTTTATCAGTTAAAATAGCGGCTATTGTACCCATTGCAGCACCAACGATCCCCCCAATCGCTAGTTGTGCTAACCCATTACTTTTATCTGCGTCTACTGCATGAATTTCAGTTTGTCCTGTATTTGGCTCGAATTTTATCTCGCGATCTTCCTGAATTTCTCTGTCTTCAATCACAATTGTTATCTCCTATTTATCTAACAATAATAGTTAACACCAAAATAATTTAAGAGGTAAGCCAGCAAGATTTTGTTTTACGCTCACTTACTAGCTTTTTCTATTGGCTTTTTGGGAAGGACTCTAAACTTATAAGGATATTACCCGATTGAAAATCAGCTCGAAAAATATTCCAAACGTGTTCAGAGCTAACTATCCACACCTGTTGCAGGGTTAATGCCAAGTAAGTCTTGAATGCAAAGCGAGAGTAACTTTGCGAAGCTGATAGCATGAAGCTAGTTACTGAAATTCGGATGGGTTTTGTTCGTCAACTTGTATTTGAGAAACTTCCCCTGATTCTAAATCCCGATCTAGTCCCATCTGAGGAACTTCTTCTGACCCTAAGTTTGCTTCATCAGAAGCAATTGGCACTTCAGGCTCTATGATGATTGTTCGCTCGATGATTCTCTCCTTCTCTACTGGAACCAAAATGTATGCTGTCGGTGGTACTTCAGCCTGTGTTCCGATTCCAGCCTTATCGCTTGCAACTTCTTTGCTATCTTGCTCCACAGAATCTTTGACTGCATCCGCTGCACCTGCTACGGCTTGTTTCGCATTCTCAGCCGTATTTTTTACCGCTTCTGCCACTCCACCAACTACAGCATAATTAACGCCTTCAGTCACGGACTTAACTGCTTGTCCTATGCCTTTGGCTGCTTGTCCTACGCCTTCACCTACAGTCTTTGCAGCTTGTCCGACACCTTTAGCTGCGTGGTTAACGCCTTGAGATGTTCTTTTATTAGCCAAAGCAGCAGCCAACGTGCCTAATGTTGCACCAATCAGTCCTCCAACCAGCGCTTTAGTTAAGCCGTTATTTGTGCTTTTGCTTGTCGCTTGGTCTTGGGTCTGACTTTGAGGGCTAGAACCATTGCCGTTTTTACCGAAGGTCGCACCAGTACTTGTATCTACTGAACCACCGGAGAATTGTCCCATATTTGTTGAATCGATATTTTCTTCTGTGCCTAACCCAGCACCTGCGCTTGTGCTTACCGGACGAACATAGAACATACCTGTGGTCATTGGGTCAATATTTTCGTTTTGCTGCTCGAAACCTGGCATTCTATTCGTCATAATTTTTGTCTCCCTTATTTCGAGTTGGGTTTAACAAGCATTTAGCTATCTATCAGCAATTTAACAATCAATAATTGGAATATACACTGCACTAAAGGATGACATCTTTAAACAAATAGCTATTTTCTTATTGTAATTTTCGCAACAATTTATTCTTAGGCAGATTGAGCGTAGATTCAAACATAGCAAGCTTTTCGAGAGTAATAGTAAATATTTATCAGTATTGATAAAGTTGGAGTTAAGGTGCGGATTTCTTCACACTTTTGATTAAATGTAAGGCTAAGAAAAAGTGTTTTTGTCTCGAAAAGTTTCTCTGTTTAAGGCTTTAGAGTTTTACCAATAGCTCTAAAAAATAGTCATACTTTGCTAGAATCTAGTCACACTTATTTTGCTGAAACTTTCCATCAGAGTCATGCGCTCGATCTTAAGCATCTTCCAATCTGAATATTTCGCTTGTAGTATTTGGGAATTAATAGACTAGATTATATCGATTTGTATTCGTTTCTAGACAAAGATACAGCACAGTACGTTTCTACACGGCATCGATCGCAAACCGTACAGAACGTATATTATGAGAAAGATCGATGAAAAACCTTTAGTTTGACTGGCTTGACTGAGCGATCGCTTCTACGCTCCGATCTCCAATTTTCCGAGCAACTTGGGCAGATCCTTTTGAGAAACTTGGCGACGATCGATTTCGATCGCATCAACCCAAGATATACTTTTCCCCATTGTGGCAGCAAAGAAAGCCCTCGACCAGCCTTTAGCTTTTCTAGCTTCTCTAATGACAGCACCAGATGGCGGCTGTTGTTTCTGATGCTCCACGCCTCTAAGCTTGTTTGGCGACTTTGTTATCTCTGCTAGCACTGCCTCTGGTAGCTCGAATTGCCATATAGTATCTAAAAGCTGACTCCAGAAGCCAATCGGTCTTTTCGCACCATCGTTATTTGTCAACCACGCTGGACCAGTCTCTACCTCGACTCGCCATCCAGCCGTTTCGACTACTTTCAAGTCAGTTGCAAAATCGTCGGCTAGTTGCCGTCGTAGTTGCCGATCTTGTTCTGCCGCCGCCATTTTAGCCGCACCGTAAGCAATTTCCATTAGAGATTTACCCGAATAGCGATTGCGGCATCCTGGCTTGACCTGAAAAGCCAGCCAAATTAGCATTCTCGCCGCACCAGCATTTTGTTTACCAATACTAAATAGTGTTTGTACGGTTTTCTTAGTAATAGCTCCGCTATAGTAGTACTCAGACTTATTAAAAAAATACTTCGCCCAGACTCCAGGCTGAACGATAACTTTTAAACCTGTCAGCTTTTGATTGCCTGTTTTGTCCGTCTCGAAATCTCTCGCCACGTTGACATTCCAGATTTTTTAATCGGCGACGGTAAAGGCTCCTATCTTGCCTTGCTTTTCCCAAGCTATATGAGCTAATACCTGTGCAGGTTGTCTCACTAAGTCATACAAAATCGTGAGCTTTTCATGGATGCATAAATCTCTTCGTTTAACTAACCCTGTATATTCGAGTAATTGTCGATCGTCCAGCAAAAATTCACTTCCCCACGGATTGTTGAGACTTGCGGCGGCGGCGCAATAAATTAGGTGAATAGCACCTGCTCTAGGATCGAATCGCTCTATGACAGCTAAAGCTGCTGACTCAGATAGAGTTTCGGGAGATAGGTTTTCTAAATTGTCCGTGACGTAGTAACAGACCGTGCCTTTTTTGCCATCAGCTACTTTTTTATAACTTATATTGTTTTGGGTTTGGGTATTCCAGGGTAAATCGCGCTTTTGAGATAACACTTCTGCAACTCCATGCAACAAGAGTGACACAGCTGCAATACTTGTCTTACCATCTGGAAATAGAGAAGCTTTTTTAAACGCTCAGGCGTGAAATTCAAGCTGCCTAGACTTGAAGAGAATTTTTTTGGCAGTTCCTAATTTGCTTGGATGATGTACTGGGGTAGTTGGTTCTGTAGCTGTTTCTTCTCTATCTATTTCAGTCTTGCTAGTACTCTTCTGCCGAAAAATGATGATTTTCCCTACTAGCAACTGAAATAGACTCTCAAACCGATCGCGCAGTGCTTCTGGTAATTGTTTCATCTCTCGACAAGCACGCCTACCAAATGTAACTGTTTTTTTGGTATATGGAGATCCAATAGATTACATCTCCATACGAACGAAAATACCTCGGAGCAGACAAGATTTTCCTATCGAATTTGGTAGAGCTTACAGAAACCAAATCGATCTTCAATGCAATGTCTCAGCTGGCTCAGAAGCCTATCGATCTTTTTTCGACTCGGTGAAGAAGCTGGAGTAGAAAAGACCTGCTAAGATCGCACCTAAGATTGGAGCTAGCCAAAACAACCAAAGTTGAGCGATATGCTCTCCTCCAGCAAAAAGTGCTGGACCCGTGCTACGAGCTGGGTTTACTGAGGTGTTGGTTACAGGAATGCTAACTAGGTGAATTAACGTCAGTGCTAGACCGATAGCAATCGGAGCAAACCCTTTGGGAGCGCGGCGATCGCTTGCTCCTAAAATTACCATCAGAAACATGAAAGTCATCACCACTTCGGTTAAAAAGCAAGCAGCCAAAGAATAACCACTGGGTGAATGTGCGCCGAAGCCGTTTGTTGCCAATGGGTTTGAGCCTGTTAGCGCAAAATCCGCTCTACCGCTAGCAATCAGATAAACAACCGCCGCACCCACGATCGCACCTATTACTTGAGCAATGATATAGGGCAGTAATTCTGAACCAGGAAATCGCTTGCCAGCCCAAAGTCCGAAAGACACTGCTGGGTTGAGATGGCAATCAGTAATGTGTCCTAATGCATATGCGATCGTCAGTACCGTTAAACCAAAGGCGATGGATACACCAACGAGTCCAATTCCTAATGGAAACGCTGTCCCCTCACCTAGTTTTGCTGTGTCTGCTGTAAATGAGGCTGCGAGCGTCGCACTACCACAACCGCCAAGAACTAGCCAGAAAGTACCGATAAACTCCGCTGTGTACTTTTAGACTGATTTTGAAATTGAAGTTAGAAGGTTGTCCTGCTCCAATCTTGCACGAGTAAGTTTGAGGATAGGTAATATAACTGAAACGTTACAATCTAGTGAAAGCAAATTTTATCTATCAAAAGGCATAGCCTGAAAGTAGTATTGATGAAGGCAGGCGATCGCTCAAGCGCTATTTTCTTCAGTAGGACTGAGTCGATCTTATTTAGTGTAGTTCTAAAGTACTGGTAGCAGTTCGCATTCACCCTGATACGTTCAAGGAAATCACTTGAAACAGCGTCAAACTCTTATCGAGCAATAGTTTTACAACCTTACATCTACTGCTAGAAACAAGTCACACTTTTGCTAGAAACAAGTCACACTTTTTCATCATGGAGCTTAGATTTAAAATACTTACATTAAAATCTTACATTTTTAGCTCAAGTTGAAAATGTAAGGGTTGTTGAATCGAGCGAATAATAGATTTTTTTTAATCTACGATTTTAGAGATAGTCTCAAAGTAAAATCATTGTAAATAAAATAATAAAAATCTTACACCCTGTAAACTTTAAGAAATGTCCCTCAATTAAAACAGAGGTTGCTCGCTATAACGCAGTTAAATATCTATCTACATGAGTAGTGAAAAATTCAAACTTTGATTCTGCGGATAGGTGAAAAGAATGTGGCTTTGATGGCTTAATATTGTGTGGATTCTTAATCATGGATCGTTTCTAAGCGGAGAAGAAAGTTATGTCATTACTAAGCATTAGTGATTTCGATACAGACTATCAAACTACCTTTGAAGAAAATGACATCAAAGGTATGGATGTTTATGGTGAAGGGGATGGGGAAA
>NZ_JBOFLP010000381.1:0-24817 GCF_051657925.1 Chroococcidiopsis sp. | reverse complement strand
TGACCGATTACCAGTTAATTCCGAATCCCTCGGACTTTCAATTTTCAAAGCAGGTCTAACTATAGGCAAATATTTGCTCTATCACAAGATGGTACAGTTTTGTTCCTTTTTTCTGACCACGCACCACTCACTACGCACTACTCACCACTTATTAATGACAAATGATGCAAATCTGAGTAATTATGTTAATATCTTGTAAAAAAGTTGGCTGCTGCGATACTCAATGGCTAAGGTCTTAGTCCTGAACGCCTCTTACGAGCCGATTAACATCACGAGTTGGCGACGGGCAATTGTATTGCTAATTAAAGGCAAAGCGGAGCAAGTCGAACACAACGGCAAAGTCATTTACGCCGAGTTTCCCTTGCCGACTGTCATCCGCCTGCGTCACTACGTTCGCGTCCCTTACAAAGAAATTCCCCTTACCAGACGTAATATCCTCCATCGAGACAGTCACAGTTGTCAATACTGCGGCTACATCGGGGAGGATTTAACGTTAGATCACGTTCTACCGCGATCGCGTGGCGGGATGGATACTTGGGAAAACATCGTTACTGCGTGCGTCCGCTGCAACGTCAAGAAAGGCAGCCGCACTCCATCTGAGGCACACATGCATCTGCGCCATCCGCCGCGCAAGCCCTACAGCAGCCTCTACTTTGAAGTCACCAAGCATCTCAAGAGCGGTCTGCATGATGAGTGGCAAAAGTATGTCATCGGTCTTTAATCGACCCTGGCTGAATAGTTGCTCTAGAGCTATGATGAGAAATAGAATTTGTATTTCATCCGAGCGCCGGATTGAGTAGCCTAACTGTTGATGCCTAAAATAATTGCAGTAAAAAATTGCACTCACTGTGCGACGAGGCTAATACAGTTTCTCGAGTAATAGTAACATTTTTGACCACAATTTTCGCTTCACACGCATACGATAGTATTTATGCCCTTGAACTCGTTCAAGCAGCTTAATAGTCTGCCTTCCACTCAAAATAGCGAGTCTTCTGTTGAAGAAGTTGAGATAGATATGGGATCTGCGGTTGCAACCCAAGAACCATCTCTCGCTCCCTTGACCGGCGATTCTGGGACTCAACCAGTTGGACGCAACAACAATGGTTCTTCCACCACATCAAAAGTGGAAGCATTGCGGCAAGTTTTAGAGCGACATCAGCACGAACGACATTTAGTCTTATTGCAAGACTTCCCCGACCCCGATGCTCTTTCGTCGGCGTGGGCGTATCAACTCATCGCGCAGCAATATGATTTGCAGTGCGACATCGTTTATGCTGGAACCTTGAGTCATCAAGAAAATATTGCTTTAGTCAAACTAACGGGACTACCAGCGCAGCGCCTGCCAGTTCAAACAGCTAAAAGCAAAGACTTATCTGGTTATAAAGGTTACGTGCTAGTCGATAACCAGGGGACGACAAGTCAACTGCTCTCGCTCGTTTTAGAAGCAGGTTTGCCACTCATATCGGTCATTGACCATCACAGCTTGCAAGGAGAACTCAAGCCAGAGTTTGCCGATATTCGTCCCAACGTCCGCGCTACAGCCACAATTTTGACCCAGTACTTGCAAACAGGGTTACTGGTACTCGATAGTAGCGTCGGACAACACGTCAAATGCGCCACTGCCTTGATGCACGGCTTGCGTTCCGACACCAGCAGCTTGATGCAAGCACAAGAAGAGGATTTTCAGGCAGCAGGCTTTTTGAGTCGATTTTACGATTACCAATTGCTCAAAGCCGTATTGCAGACCAATCGCTCCAAACGGGTGATGGATGTGATCGAGCGATCGCTGAAAAATCGTATAGTTCAAAATAACTTTTCTATTGCAGGTGTGGGATACCTACGTTATGACGACCGCGATGCTATTCCTCAAGCAGCTGATTTTTTAGTCACAGAAGAAAACGTCCACACGGCTGTCGTTTACGGTATCGTTCACGACGAAGATGAAGAACTAGAAGTTGTCATTGGGTCGCTACGTACCACCAAACTCACCTTAGACCCCGACGAATTCCTCAAAGAAGCTTTCGGACAAGACAATCAAGGACGTTTCTTCGGCGGCGGACGTAGCGGCGCGGGTGGCTTTGAAATTCCGATGGGCTTCTTATCTGGCAGTAATGAAATTTCTGCGTACGCCAAAATGAAATGGGAAGTCTTCGACTCTCAAATCAAGCAGAAACTTCAACGACTGGTCAACCCACAAGATAGTCCGATTCAGACCGAGTAGGTAATGGGTAATAGGTAATGGGGAAGCAATTAGTTCACAGCTAACAGAATATCGCCAATTGCTCAACGCTACCAACAGCCAACAATTAACAACTACCAATTACCAATTACCAATTACCAAATTATGGAATTGTATTTAATCCGTCACGGTATTGCTGAAGAAAGAAGTCCCGATGTGGAAGATGAAAAACGAGAATTGACAGCCAAAGGGCGGGAAAAAACCCAACAAGTAGCAAAACGCCTCTACGAACTCGGCTTGCGATTTGAACTAATCTTGACCAGTCCTCTCACCAGAGCAAAGCAAACGGCAGAAATTTTGAAAACTTGTGGATTGAGTTCTCAGATTGAAGAGTCTAGCCACCTGTCTCCAGAAGGAGATTTTCATCTGTGGTTGAGCTGGCTAGAACAAAAGCAAATGCTGGCTACTGATACTCAACTAGCTTTAGTCGGTCACGAACCAGATTTGGGACAATGGGCAGAAATGCTGATTTGGGGAAAACTCAAACAAGAGTCAGCATTTGCTGAAAATTCTCTGGATGATGACTCTGCTGCCCTAGTTCTGAAAAAAGCAGGTATCATTGGTGTTAACTTACCAAAAGTCAATTCTCCTATGGGTCGAAGTCAACTGTTTTGGCTGGCTCCACCGAAGTTTCTGCTCTAGATAGCATATAATTCTGGTAAAACTAACTACACAAGGCAAGTTTTTGGTAAGTTAGCTTGAGTATTGTCTTTTCTATGCAGCCAGTGTAGCTATGTCCGTTTGCGAATTTAGACCAGGTCTAGAAGGCATCCCTGCCGCCCAATCCGGTATCAGCTTTGTCAACGGACAACAAGGGATACTGGAGTATCGCGGCATCCGCATCGAAGAGTTAGCCGAAAAAAGCAACTTTTTAGAAACTGCCTACCTCTTAATTTGGGGCGAACTTCCAACTCAGCAAGAGTTAGAAGAATTCGAGCATGAGGTGAGACATCATCGGCGAATTAAGTATCGCATTCGGGATATGATGAAAAGCTTTCCTGAAAGCGGTCATCCGATGGATGCGCTACAAGCTTCAGCAGCGGCATTAGGCTTGTTCTATTCTAAACGCGACTTAGAGAACCCCGTATACGTTAGAGATGCCGTCGTACGCCTGCTAGCAACCGTACCAACGATGATTGCAGCGTTTCAGTTGATGCGGAATGGCAACGACCCCGTGCGTCCCCATGACGGCTTGGATTACTCCGCAAACTTTCTCTACATGCTCAACGAACGGGAACCAGACCCATTAGCTGCACGGATCTTTGATATCTGTTTGATTCTCCATGCCGAACATACGATGAACGCTTCCACGTTTTCAGCACGGGTAACGGCTTCGACGCTAACCGATCCTTACGCTGTAGTCGCGTCAGCAGTTGGCACTCTCGGCGGACCGCTACATGGAGGAGCCAATGAGGAAGTGATTACGATGCTAGAAGAAATTGGCTCGGTAGAAAATGTCCGTCCTTACTTAGAGGACTGTATGCAGCGCAAAGCTAAGATCATGGGCTTCGGTCATCGAGTCTACAAGGTGAAAGACCCGCGAGCAACCATTTTACAAAAATTGGCAGAGCAGTTATTTGAAAAATTCGGCTACGACAAATACTATGACATCGCCGTAGAGTTAGAACATGCCGTAGCAGAAAAACTAGGCGAGAAAGGCATCTATCCTAACGTTGACTTTTACTCTGGCTTGGTATACAGAAAGATGGGTATCCCTACGGACTTATTTACACCCGTATTTGCGATCGCCCGCGTAGCAGGTTGGCTAGCTCACTGGAAAGAACAGCTCGTCCAAAACCGTATTTATCGCCCCACCCAAGTCTACAACGGTCATCACGATGTCTCCTATACTCCAGTTCATTTGAGACAGTGAATAAAGGGAGCAGGGAGCAGGGAGTAGTTATCAGTGACCAGCGATCGGTGAAGACAGTAGTTATGACTAACCACTCCCACTTCCCACACTTCCCACACTTCCCACACTTCCCACACTTCCCACACCACGCACCACGCAACTACCACTCACCAATTACCTAACTATAGACAAACCTCGAATACAAGTATAAGTACAACTTCTCAAGTACTCTGCTTTGCTGTGAGCCAGCGAACGATATACTAGGCAGTGGAATGTTAAAAAAATCTTCATGAAGAGGAGTAAAGAGTGAGACATGAGTTTAGTGTTTGCACTACTCACTACTCACTACTACGCAGCTAATGTCGCAGAGGTTTCCTCTGCGCCCGCTGCTTCACTACTCACTACTCACTGCTTACTTCTTACCAAGTGCAAAGCATGAATTCAGGAATAGACCTGCAAGGTACTTTTATTGAAACCCTGATGGATTTGGGACTACCAGCAGATGTAGCCAAAGTCATCTGGATGCCACTGCCGATGATTTTAATGATTATTGGCTCGACAGTGGGAGTGTTGGTATGCGTGTGGTTGGAGCGGAAAATTTCCGCTGCTGCGCAACAGCGAATTGGTCCTGAATATATCGGTCCATTTGGTTTACTAGCTCCTGTAGCTGACGGTTTGAAACTGGTCTTCAAGGAAGATGTGGTTCCAGCCAAATCAGATTCGCTACTATTTACCCTCGGACCCATCATTGTTGTCATTCCCGTGTTTCTGTCTTATTTAATCGTGCCGTTCGGACAGAACTTGGTAATTACTAATGTAGGGATGGGAGTTTTCTTATGGATTTCATTGTCGAGCATTCAGCCGATTGGTTTGCTGATGGCAGGCTATTCCTCCAATAACAAATACTCCCTACTCGGAGGCTTACGAGCAGCAGCGCAGTCCATTAGCTACGAAGTTCCGCTTGCCCTATCAGTGCTGGCGGTTGTCATGATGTCTAACAGCCTTAGCACCATCGACATTGTGGAACAGCAATCGGGCTACGGCATTTTGGGCTGGAACGTATGGCGACAGCCGCTTGGTTTTGTCATTTTCTGGATTGCAGCTTTAGCAGAATGCGAACGGATGCCCTTTGACTTACCAGAAGCAGAAGAAGAACTGGTGGCGGGATATCAAACCGAATACGCTGGTATGAAATTCGGTTTGTTCTACTTGGGTTCCTATGTTAACCTCGTCCTTTCTGCCCTGATGGTAGCCGTTTTATACCTCGGTGGTTGGGAATTTCCCATTCCCCTCGATATTCTCGCTGGCTGGGTGGGAGTGAGCAGAGATAGTTCTTGGTTGCAAGTCGTCGATGCATCTTTAGGCATCACTATGACGCTACTCAAAGCTTATTTCCTCGTCTTTATTGCCATCCTACTGCGCTGGACAGTACCCAGAGTAAGGATCGACCAGCTATTAGACTTAGGGTGGAAGTTTTTGCTCCCTGTCAGTCTAGTTAATTTACTTTTGACCGCAGCACTGAAGTTAGCTTTTCCCTTTGCCTTCGGCGGGTAATGGGTAATGGGTAATTGGCGATCGGTTACCAATTACCAACTACCAATTACCAATTGCCTATGACCTTAAAAGAGAGAAACACCACAGTACCATGTTGAAATTTCTCAAGCAAATTGGCGATTATGCCAAAGAATCAGTTCAAGCAGCTCGCTATATCGGTCAAGGGCTAGCAGTAACCTTCGACCACATGCAGCGGCGACCGATTACAGTCCAGTACCCCTACGAAAGACTCATTCCCTCAGAACGCTTTCGCGGCAGAATTCACTTTGAATTTGATAAGTGTATTGCTTGTGAAGTGTGCGTTCGCGTTTGTCCGATTAACCTACCTGTAGTCGATTGGGAATTTGACAAACCATCGAAAAAGAAAAAACTCAACCACTACAGTATTGATTTTGGCGTTTGTATTTTCTGCGGTAACTGCGTGGAATACTGTCCGACAAACTGTCTATCCATGACAGAAGAATACGACCTCTGTACTTACGATCGCCACGAACTCAACTACGATAGCGTAGCTCTAGGTCGCTTACCATATAAAGTTACCCAAGATTCGATGGTTACGCCACTGCGGGAACTCGTTTACTTGCCCAAAGGCGTACTCGAACCGCACGATCTGCCAGCAGATGCTAAACGAGCTGGTATGCTACCAGAAGAAATTGTCAAGCAAGAAGAACAGACTGCTCAGTAGAATTCGTCATTCGTCATTCGTCATTCGTCATTCGTAAAGACAAATGACAAATGACAAGTGACAAATGACAAGTGACAAATGACAAAGGATAAAGAGTTGTGAATATAGCACAAGGGGTACAGATTGTTTCGTTTGGCATCTTAGCAGCGATGATGATTGGGGCAGCCTTGGGAGTGGTGCTGCTGTCCAATATCGTCTACTCTGCTTTTTTATTAGCAGGGGTATTTATCAGTATTGCGGGAATGTACTTGTTGCTGAATGCTGATTTTGTCGCCACGGCTCAGGTGCTGATTTACGTCGGAGCGGTGAACGTACTGATCCTATTCGCGATTATGTTGGTGAACAAGCGCGAGGATTTCGCCCCCCTGCGGAATGCTTGGGTACGCCCGACATTAACTGCGATCGTCAGTTTGGGATTATTCGCGCTGTTAAGTACGATGGTGCTGGCAACGCCTTGGGTATATTCTACTGGCGTGACACCTGGTAATAATTCCATCGTCTCGATTGGACAACATTTCTTCAGCGACTTCTTGCTACCGTTTGAACTGGCTTCAGTTTTGTTATTAATGGCAATGGTAGGGGCGATTATTTTAGCGCGGCGGGAATTTTTGCCAGAACAAACAATTTCGCCTCGTAAAGAACAACCCGTATTGACATTGCCAGAACGTCCGCGCGAACTTATTACCGTGTCGGGCGATCGCACCAGCAATTTAAGTAAAGACAAGCAAGCCAAAGGCAACTCTTAGATTTAGATACTCGCAAGCCAAGAAATAAATGCAACTCCAGTACTTTCTCATTCTCGCCGCCGCCCTATTTTGTATTGGGATCTACGGCTTGATTACCAGTCGCAACGCCATCCGCGTATTGATGTCAATTGAATTGTTACTCAATGCCGTAAATTTAAACTTGATGGCATTTTCTAACTTTTTAGATTCACAAGCAATCAAGGGTCAGGTTTTTACTGTATTTGTCATTACCGTTGCTGCGGCTGAAGCAGCTGTAGGATTAGCAATTGTGTTAGCGATTTACCGTAACCGCGACACAATCGATATGGAGCAATTCAATCTACTAAAGTGGTAGTTGAGTGCAGTTAAAGCAAGTCATCATCGCTCATAAAGCAGGAGATTCCCTCAGTCGCCGTTGGGCAGAAATTTGCGCCCAGCAGTTAGAAGACCGTGGCTGTAGAATACTGATGGGTCCGAGCGGTCCCAAAGACAATCCTTATCCAGTATTTCTTGCCTCAGCCATTGCCCCAATCGACCTAGCGATAGTTCTAGGAGGCGATGGCACGGTACTCACAGCTGCAAGGCACTTAGCTGCTGAGGGAATCCCTATTTTGGCTGTTAATGTGGGTGGGAATTTAGGTTTTTTAACCGAGTCATTTGAGAGTTTTAAAGATTCAGAACAAGTCTGGGATCGGTTGCTGGAGGATAGATACGCGGTTCAGCGGCGGATGATGTTACAAGCGGGACTTTATGAAGGCGATCGCAGCAACGTGGAAAGAGCGAGCGATCGCTTTCTAGCATTAAATGAAATGTGTATAAAACCCGCATCTGCTGACCGCTCGATTACCTCTATTCTAGAAATGGAAATTGACGGGGAAGTGGTCGATCAATATCAGGGTGATGGGTTAATTATTGCGACTCCCACTGGTTCCACAGGCTACACCATTTCCGCCAATGGACCGATCGTTCATGACGGGATGAAAGCAATTACCGTCACTCCCATCTGTCCGATGAGCCTTTCCAGCCGACCGATTGTTTTACCACCTGGTTCCGTCGTCAGCGTGTGGGCTTTGGGCGATTACGAATTGAATACTAAATTATGGATGGATAGCGTTTTAGCAACGGCAATTTGGCCCGGACAGCGAGTCGATATTCAAATGGCAGATTGTGACGCTAAATTTATTATTTTGCGAGAAAATTATTCTTATTACCAAACTTTACGCGAGAAATTACAGTGGGCGGGAGCGAGAATTCAATATACTAATAATCACCGTAACTGATTATTACTCCTCAAATAAAGAGCGCGACAGACCTGATTGTCGAATCATAGATTGCAGAGTACCTACACGTATTTCTGAATAATTTGGTACAGGGATAGTAATTGTTATATTTTCGGTTCGCTTCTGCATAATAATATGACTGCCACGCTGTCGAACTTTGGTAAACCCATACTGTTCTAAAATTCGACAAACTTCTTGGGCAGAAAAAACTTGCAGTCTACCCAATCGTAACCTCCAATCTAGTGATAAATACTTCGCCGTGCAATCGAGTTTCTATTTCAGCAGGATCTGCGGTTTCAAAAAATAATTCTAATGCTTCAACTAAATTATTTCTTGCCTCCTCAACTGTACTACCTTGACTGGCAATATCTAGCTCTGGACACAAAGAAACGTATCCATTTTCTTCCCGTTCAATAATTCCTGTAAACTGCTTTATTTGTTTCATAGATATAGAGCGATCAATAGTAAGGTAGGTAATTGCTTGCCTAACACTCAAATATTAGCGCTCACCCAACTAAAGCTCGGCAAAACGCTCAGATGTCCATCCTAACGCTCAGATGTCCATCCAACCAGATCTGAAACTTGCCCGTCACCAATTTCGACAATTCGCTTAACTCCGTCTCTACGTTCCACTGTATCTATAGAGAAAAACCTACTTTTGATTCTTTTAGCACATTCTTCTAGAAGACTAGGATTTTTTTATCTGAATTAGCAGCAAATACTCTACTATTGATAACAAAGTAATGCTGCTCGAAATCTGATATAAAATCTTCAACTCGTCGTACACAAATTCCACCTTCAATTGTGCCACGGAACTTTTGCATTTCATTCACAACTGTTTTAATATCTGAGGGATTTTCAATATTGAGCCAATTGAAGTTTTGAGAGATTTGACGTAATCTTTAATAAATAAACGTTCCTAGCCTAAACTGTTCAATGGGATAAATCAGTATATCTTCACGAAAACGAAAATGAGTGAAAATCAGCGCTGAGTCGAGCGTGTTGAAAAATTTGTCAGGCTGCAAGGGCGATCGCTCTGCTAAGAGCGGTATAAATAAGCGGTATAAATAATTTATAGAGACGACTTATCATAATACTCAACGGTTGGTTAACGGCTGATTATGAGTTACTGCCTCAACCCTAGTTGCCAGAAGCCTTTGAATCCCAAAGGAACGCCCTTCTGCCACAGTTGCGGCAAAGAAATTCAGCCGCTGCTGCGCTATCGCTATCAGATCGTCCGCCAGTTAGGTAGCGGCGGGTTTGGTAGAACTTTTTTGGCAGAGGATACAGACAAGCTAAATGAACCGTGTGTTGTCAAGCAATTGGTATCGCAATTTCCAGGAACCAAAGCTTGGCAAAAAGCAAATGAGCTGTTTCAGGAAGAGGCACAGCGCCTACAACAGTTGGGGGAACATCCGCAGATTCCTGCGTTATACGCCTACTTTGAACAGGATAACTACCTGTATCTGGTACAGCAGTTGATTGTAGGGCAAACTTTGCAGCAGGAAGTAGAGCAACAAGGGATATTTAGCGAGGAAAAAATTTGGCAACTGTTGAGTGACTTATTGCCAGTACTCCAGTTTATTCACGCTCATCATGTGATTCATCGGGATCTCAAGCCAGAAAACATTATTCGTCGTCAGAGTGACGGTAAACCAGTTCTGATTGATTTTGGCGTTTCCAAGCAATTATCGGCAACGGCGATCGCTAGCCCAGGAACAAGCATCGGCTCCTTTGGTTATGCCTCGCTGGAACAAATGAATATTGGGGATGCCTATCCAGCTAGCGATCTCTACAGTTTAGGCGTAACTTGCTTTTATCTGCTGACCCAGATCCATCCATCTCAACTGTGGACGGAAAAAGGCTACAGCTGGGTGACAGACTGGCGACAATATCTTAAAACGCCAATTAGTCAAAAACTAGAGCGAGTCCTAGACAAGCTGCTGCAAAAGGACTTTCTCCAGCGCTACCAACATGCAGATGAAGTTCTGCGAGACTTCAGCGATCGCATCCAGTTGTCTGTTGACCCAGCGACAATCGAAACCCAACTACCGTCAAGCGAGATTGGTAGCATTAAGGCAGATTCTAACCCTACAGAACAGCCTTCGAGTACGGGAAAGCGACTGCAACTCAAGCGCGATCGCACTCAAGCGCTGCCCACGCTTGTTCCTCTCCAACGGTTTCAGAAGAGACTGCTAGCAGGAGGTATCATCCTGGTATTAGGATTGGTGGGATATGGTTATTGGTATCTCAACCGAATTTCCACGATCGTCGGGCATACTGGGGAAGTTAATACGATTGATTTCAGTCCAGACGGACAGAAGTTTGCTAGTGGTAGCGACGACAAAACGATTAAAATTTGGAATTTTAGCGATCGCCGAGAACTCAACACCCTTAAAGGTCATACCAACTGGGTTTACTCTGTCGCTATTAGCCCAGATAGTCAAACTCTAGTTAGTGGCAGTAAAGATAATACAGTCAAAGTTTGGAACTTGAATACGGGACGGGAACTTCGTAGCCTCAAGGGTCATACTAGCTATGTTGATACCGTTGCCATTAGCCCAGACGGTCAAAAGTTGGCTAGTGGGAGTTATGACAAAACAATTAAAATCTGGAACTTCAAGACAGGAGAGGAACTTCGGACTTTGAGGGGTCATGCTGCTGAAGTTTTGTCCGTTGCTATTAGCCCAGATGGTTTAAAGCTTGCCAGCAGTAGTACAGATAGAACAATCAAAATCTGGAATTTCCATACAGGACAGGAAATTTTCACCCTCAGAGGGCATACAGGCGATGTTAACTCCCTCGCCTTTAGTCCGACTGGTCAAGAACTAGCAAGCGTCAGTGACGATCGCTCGATCAAAATTTGGAATCCCAACACGGGACGAGAAATACGCACCTTGACGGGACATTCAGCTGATGTCAATTTTGTCACCTTCAGCCCAGATGGTCAAAAAATTGCTACGGGCAGCGATGACAAGACTATTCGAGTATGGAACTTGATTACAGGAGAGACACTAGCTACCCTAAGAGGACATTCAGCTCCGGTTTGGTCTGTTGCTTTCAGTCGAGATGGACAGACTCTAGTTAGTGGTAGTGCAGACAAGACAATCGCTTTTTGGCATCTATCGCCGTAATAGGGACGCGGATTTGGTAATCTATTCTTGTCCCTAGAAAGATGCGCAATGGCTCGGCAACCCAAGATAATTGTTGTGGCGAATGGTAAAGGTGGCGTGGGTAAAACCACAACAAGTATGGCTTTGGCAGGAATTCTTGCCGAGCATTACAAAGTCTTAGCGGTCGATGCCGACGTTCAAGGCAGTTTTTCTTGGTGGGTCGATCGTGGCGACCAGAAAATGGGCTTCGATTTGGTACAGGAAACCGACCCCTTACTATTGGGTAGATTGAAGCAGGTGGAGGAATACGAACTCGTCGTCGTCGATACACCACCAGCGCTCAACTCGGAATCGTTGGCAGCAGCGATCGCGGCAGCAGATTATTTATTGTTACCAACGCCGCCAGCACCGATGGATTTAGCTATCCTAGTTGAGACAGTCAGACGTGCAGTCGTACCATCAGGGGTAGCCCATCGCGTCCTTCTAACGCGAGTCGATCCTCGCAGTTGGACGGAAGCGCAAGCAGCTCAAAACACCCTTAAAGAACTCGGTATTCCAGCTTGCAAGACTGTCATCCGCGCCTATAAAGCCCACGAACGGGCAGCTTTGGATGGCGTGCCAATCGTCCAGTGGCGAGGAAAGCACGCAAAAGAGGCACAATTAGATTACCGTAAAGTCGCCGACGAAATGGAGAGGGATTGGAGGAAGTTATGGTGAGAAAAAATCTATCCGATTTATTGAAAGAAGAGGCGCAAAAATCTGCCGAACCGCAGGAGATTACGGTAGAAGCAAAACTTGTTGTGGAGGAACCCACTTCAGAAGAGACAAATTCTGATGCCACGAATCATCGCCGTACCAGTCCCACTAAAGCCGAACTGGAAGCTACAGTGAAAGACATACAAGCAGCACTAGAAGCTGCCCAAACCGAGAATCAGGAGTTGCGATCGCAACTACAAGACAAAAAAGCTTTAGTTGAAAAAGTTGAAAAGTTGCAAGCAGAACTCGACCAAGCCAAAGAAACAATTTTGAAACTAACAGAGACTAACTCTAAATCTAGCTCCAAAACAAACTCTAAATCTAACTCCAAACCTGCTAGTTCTGCCTTAGCTAGACCAGTACAATCCTACACTTTACCTGATATGTCATCATCTGCATTTACAGATAAAGATATTGGTTGGTTTGATTGATTTAAAAAAGGTACTGTTCTAGTAATGTGGGCAATGCCCACCCTACACGCTTTTGTACGGGCGGGTTTAGCAGAGAGATTGACAGCCAAAGTTAAAAATTTTGGGTCAAAACCCGCCCCTACTGTACGGGCGGGTTTAGTAAATAGCATCGATCGCCTTAGTTGGAAATTTTCGCTCGAAACGCGTCTCTACTGATATCCCGCTGCTTGTAGGCGAAATAGATGAGCATAACGTCCTCCTGCCTGCAATAATTCTTTGTGAGTTCCCTGTTCTACCACTTTTCCACCAGATAAAACCATAATTTTGTCCGCCATTCTCACGGTAGAAAAGCGATGAGAGATCAGAATCGCCATCTGATTTTGAGTGAGCGATCGCAAGCGTTCAAAAATTTGAAACTCTGCTTCCGCATCCATAGCCGCTGTGGGTTCGTCTAGAACTAAAATATCGGCTTTATTCCGCATAAAAGCGCGAGACAAAGCTATTTTTTGCCACTGTCCTCCCGATAATTCTTGTCCGCCTCGAAACCATTTACCTAATTGCGTTCCAAAGCTTTCTGGTAATTGTTCGATTACTGGTAGCGCCATTCCTTTATCTGCTGCTACTTGCCACAGTTCTCTGTCTTCAATGCGGGTAACATCACCAACACCAATATTTTCACCTACGGTAAATTGGTAGCGAATAAAGTCCTGAAATATTACCCCAATTCGCCTTTGTAAAACTCCTAGATCCCATGCTTGCAAGTCTAAACCGTCAAGTAAAATTCGCCCTTTATCTGGATTATATAATCGAGTCAATAATTTAATTAAAGTCGTTTTGCCAGAGCCGTTTTCACCAACTATGGCTAATTTTTCTCCGGCTCGAATCCGAAACGAAACATTGTTCAAAGCAAGTTTATTACTACCAGGATAAATAAAGGAAACATTTTCAAATCGAATTCCATCTCCAGGTATTAAACCTTGGGTAGCTTTGCCTTTAGGTAAAGCAATAGGTTGTTCTAAAAACTCGTATAAATTAGATAAATAGAGATTATCTTCATACATTCCGCCAATACTAGTTAAAGTGCTAGAAAAAGTCGTTTGTCCCTGACGAAATACCATTAGATACATCGTCATATCACCCAGCGAAAGTCGCCCCGCGATCGCTTCAACTACAATCCAAGCATAGGCAAGATAAAACGCTGCCGTACTCAACAAACTTAATAAATATCCCCACACACCACGCCGCAAAGTTAAATCTCGATCTTCCCCATATAGCCGATTAAAGATCGAACGGTAACGTTCTAACAACATCGCCCCCAACTGGTATAACTTTACTTCCTTAGCAAAGTCTTCGCGAGCGATCAAAGTTTCTAAATAAGTCTGTTCCCTTGTTTCCGGCGCACGCCACCGAAATAGGCGAAAAGCTTGCCCAGCAAATCGCGTCTCAGCAATAAATGCAGGTACGGCTGACAACAACAATACTATGACTGCCCAGAAAGAAAACTGTAGCAGCAAGCCACCGTAGGTCACAAGAGAAATCGCATTTTGGACAATACTAAACGTGCTACTCACTAAAGACAACGGACGACTAGAAGCTTCTCTTCTCGCCCTAGTCATCTTGTCATAAAATTCCGAATCTTCAAAATGGATGAGATCTAAAGTTAACGCCTTCTGCAAAATTAATAGATTGACTTTTTGTCCCAGCAACACTCGCAACAAAGACTGGGAGATCGTTAATCCTCTCTGACTTCCTGCGAGTAATGCGACTAAAATCGCCTCAATTCCCAAGTAGCCTAGTGTAATCAGGCGATCGCGTTCTAATCCCGACTGATGGGCTAAAACCACACCATCGACAATTAACTTACCCACATAGGCGATCGCAGCTGGGAGTAAACCCGCTACCACAGTCACAATCGCCAAAACAAAGGTTAGGGCGCGACTTGTTTGCCAAACTAATCCTACCGCTCTACCTGTATATTGAAACACCTGCGATCCTTGTTTCAATTGTGTCAGCAGTCTTTGCAGGATGTTTCGTGGCTTTGGCATTTTTGGAGTTGGTAATTATTGGTGGTAGAGGCGCACAGGTGTGCGCCCCTACGAAATGCGATCGCTAATTTTTATGTTCGTAGTATTCAGAAATATGTTCGTAGACGTGTTCTGGAAATTGTAGATCCTTATACACATTACCTGCATCAGGATCGTCAGCATTGGGACAAATAGGAAAATCTTGGTGCTGTTGCCATTCTAATATCCGTTCCCGTTTGGGCGGATTGTAGTCTTTGGCTTGTACCTGGTGGTAGAGGCTGCGTGCTTCTGTTTCACTACAGTCTTTATCTTTAGTCAGGTAGTTAATTAATTCTTCTTCACTCAAAAAATGACGCGCCACCATCGCAAACACCAACCTACCGTAGTGTCCGATATCCTCACCGGCATCTAGGGCATCCAGAAGATGCGCCATCATCCCATTCTTTCGCAATTCTGCCACTGCCATAACTCATCGTTCTCCCGATAACTACTTCTTATATAGTACACACGAACTATATATGTTGTTGGTTGTTGGTTGTTGGTCGCTGTCTTTCGTAAGGGCGGGTTTTAAGGGAAGATTTTTCATTGAGGCTGTTGATTTGTTTGCTAAACCCGCCCCTACGGTTCCTGAAAGGGCGGGTTTTAAGGGAAGATTTTTCATTGAGGCTGTTGATTTGTTTGCTAAACCCGCCCCTACTACAAATTCTGATAACGACACTGGTTACTGGTCACTGGTCACTGTCTTAATTGGGGGTCGCCAGCAAAGATAGGCAAGGGGACCGAGTAATGGAATTAGGGCAATCAGCCAAAATAACTGAGAATTGCTGTAGTATCCGCGCCGCGCCAGGTCATCACCGAGGACTGTGGGGAATAACAAGCAAAATAGACAAAATGCTAAACTCATGCCATTGATAAAGCGATCGCCTAGAAATTGCTGAAGATAATTTCCCCAGTCACCGAAAATAATTCCAAACCCCAATAAACTCAAAGTAAATAAAGTCAGAAATAACCCTGTAATGCGGGAATCTAACACCTGCAAAAAAGTATCTTTCTGCCCTGTAAACTCTTGATTTGCTTCTCGTAAAGCCAAATAAGGAATTAACCCAATTACCCCCGTGCCTGTAGAGGCGATCGCAAAAGGATAAAACGGTAACTTCTGCATTCTGCCATCAAAGAAAAGCACGCAACTGTAGAGAGCAATGCAAACGCCAATTAAAGCAAACAAAGATAAAATAACTGGGTTTACACTTGTCCACTGGAACGTCAATATTTTCATCAACAGATCCAAAGTTTCTTGCCAGTGAATCGGTGGGGCAAGAAACAACACGTAGACGAGAAATCCCGCCCAAATCGTCCATAAAGCAATTTTTCTGTTCATGTCATCACTTGCTGACTCGCTACTGTCGAACTATCTTCTGGTAGAGGCGGACGCACGCACAAATAAACTAAAGAGCCAAATAAAGGAATTAACGCTGTCAGCCAAAAAATTACCGAATTATTCATGCCTCTGCGTGCCATATCATCCCCCAGCAAAGCAGGGAATAAAACACACAATAAGCAAAAATCCAAACTCATAACATGAATAAAACGGCTAGTTTGCCACTGTTGAAAAAAGTCTGTCCAGTCTCCCTTTCCTAAACCGTATGCAACTAACGCGATCGCACCTATACTCAAAACAACACCAGTTAGCCGTGCATCTAATAACTTGAGCAACAGATTTTTCTGACCTGGAAATGTTGGATTCGGTTGACGTAATGCCAAATAAGGCAATAAAGCAAATGCGCCTACACCCATTGATATAGTTGCAAATATCCAAGCAGGGATCTTTTGTCCTCTACCATCAATAAACAGCAAGCAACTATAAATTAGTGGGAAAACTCCCATCAAATTAAATAGGGAGACAATTAGAGGATTAATTCCCGCCCACTTCCCTGTGGAAAGATTTGTAATTAATTCCAGTGTATCTGGTTGGTCGGGGGGCGCGAATACGAAAGCGTAAGTAAGAAATCCTAGCCACAGCAACCAAAATCCAATCTTTCTGCTCATCATCAGCGAAATAAATCTAGTAATATTACATCTGGCAACAGATTCGGGCGAATATAATTCGTGGCTACACAATCGAATTCCACTACGCGGACTGAGAAATTTCAATGCTTTTAAACCTGCGTAGGCAGGTTTTGTCTGTGTAGTCGCGACTTGCAGTCGCCTGGTGCAAGAGCTACTTTCATAAATCTTAAAATTGCTCTCTTTTCCTCGCTTACACCTAAAGGAAGAGTTGTCGGTCATTTAACAGTTATCAGCTCAGTTATCAGCTATCGTTATTCGTTGATTCCAACTTACGACTTACGACTTACAAATTTTCCTCAACATCTTCTCCGCTTGCCTAATAAAGTGACGATTGCGTTTGTGGTGAAAATGTGTAGAACCTTTGACTCACGCAATCATCGTCTCGAAATAATTCCGTGCTTCCTGAGTCTTACCTAGTTGAATCAAAATTCTCGCTAATAGAATATATGCTTCTGGTTGCCCCCAAGTTTTGACATGCTGTTTGAGTTCTAATTGGGCAACTTCAGTATCTTGTAAAGCCGAAAGAGTTTTACAATATGCCAAAAAAGCATCTCCATACTGATAATCTGGTGCTAGCTGTAGAAGTTTTTGAAGATAACTTTTAGCTAGCTCAAATTTTTTATAAAACATCGCTACACTAGCCTATAGTTATGATGCCTAATTTAACTAATAAAATCTAACTTTGTGATGTAGAGAGTATGTTAGAGCGTATTTTAGCGATCGCGCATTAGAATTATTTATATTTTTCCTTGTAGGGTAGGCAGCTCCCACCTTCAGCTCATTTATCTAGAGAGCGTTTGAAACGCACTCTAACAATCGCATATTAGAATTATTTATGGATATAATTGATAAATGACTCGTGAGTTGTTGACTCACTGCGGCATAACATAAAGTGCCAGATTAAGAAGCTTGCTTAAACAAATGCAACATTACTCTGTGGCGATGCTTTAGCTGCAAAAGCTTAGTATAGTTAGGGTTTGATAGATTTAACCAGAACGCTTCAATTTATAAATCTAAAAGCAATTTCATAATTTGAAAAGTGCTTTACTAGCCTTAATAAATCGCTAAATAATTTAATAATGCTTCTATGTGCGAATGCACAAGGACTGAGTTAGTTTTTATTCGCAATAAGTTAGTTTTGTTGCATTTAGCTATTGAATTGCGCTATTAAAACTACACCTTAATACGGTATCTAGTGAATTTAATTACAGTAGTTTCTCTTCGGCTTCATGTCGAGGGAGATTTCGTTTGTCTGTACTGTTTTGCTAATTCAGATTAATAACAACGGATTAGCTAATTGGAGGATTTAGTAAAGTAAATGGCAACTAAATTTCCCAAATTTAGCCAAGATCTCGCACAAGACCCGACCACTCGTCGGATATGGTATGGGATTGCTACCGCCCACGACTTTGAAAGTCACGATGGAATGACTGAAGAAAATCTTTATCAAAAGATTTTTGCTACACACTTCGGTCACATTGCCATCATCTTTCTTTGGGCATCCAGCCTTCTATTCCACGTAGCTTGGCAAGGAAATTTTGAGCAGTGGACAAAAGATCCCCTGCACGTCCGTCCCATTGCCCACGCAATTTGGGACCCTCAATTCGGTAAAGCCGCAGTTGATGCTTTTACCCAAGGTGGGGCAAGCTATCCCGTCGATATTTCCTACTCTGGTGTTTATCACTGGTGGTACACCATCGGGATGCGAACGAATGGCGACCTCTATATGGGTTCGGTGTTCTTACTCTTGCTAGCTTCTGTATTTTTGCTAGCTGGTTGGTTGCACTTACAGCCCAAATTCCGCCCGGGACTTGCCTGGTTTAAGAGTGCGGAGTCTCGCCTGAACCATCACTTAGCGGGATTGTTTGGCGTTAGCTCCTTGGCTTGGACTGGACACCTAGTTCACGTTGCAATTCCCGAGGCTCGCGGACAGCACGTCGGTTGGAATAACTTTCTGACTACACCACCCCATCCAGAAGGTCTAACGCCCTTCTTTACCGGAAAATGGGCGGCTTATGCTGCTAACCCTGACACTGCCAATCACGTATTTGGAACCTCTCAGGGTGCGGGGACGGCTATCTTGACCTTTTTAGGTGGCTTCCACCCTCAAACTCAGTCTTTATGGCTGACGGATATCGCTCACCACCATTTGGCGATCGCGGTATTATTCATTATTGCCGGACACATGTACCGTACCAACTTCGGTATCGGTCACAGCATCAAGGAGATGATGAATGCCAAAACCTTCTTTGGTGTTCCAGTAGAAGGTCCGTTCAATATGCCTCACCAAGGTATTTACGACACCTACAATAACTCTCTCCACTTCCAGCTCGGCTGGCACTTAGCTTGCTTAGGGGTCATCACCTCTCTAGTGGCACAACACATGTATTCCCTGCCTCCCTATGCTTTTATGGCGCAGGACTACACGACCCAGGCAGCGTTATACACGCACCACCAGTACATTGCTGGATTCATCATGCTGGGGGCTTTTGCCCACGGAGCGATCTTCTGGGTACGGGACTACGATCCAGACCAGAATAAGGGCAACGTATTAGAGCGCGTCTTGAAGCATAAAGAGGCGATTATCTCTCACCTGTCTTGGGTCTCGCTATTTTTGGGTTTCCATACTCTAGGGCTTTACGTTCATAACGATGTCGTCGTTGCCTTCGGTACTCCCGAAAAGCAAATTCTGATCGAACCCGTGTTCGCACAGTTCATTCAGGCTTCCCACGGTAAGGTTTTGTACGGCTTCGATACTCTGTTGTCTAACCCAGATAGTATCGCTACAACAGCTTGGCCCAACCACGGGAATGTCTGGTTGCCTGGTTGGTTAGGTGCGATCAATGCTGGTACGAACTCTTTGTTCTTGACGATTGGTCCTGGTGACTTCTTAGTCCACCATGCATTTGCTCTCGCTTTGCATACAACCACGTTGGTATTAGTTAAAGGTGCGTTAGATGCCCGTGGTTCCAAACTGATGCCCGACAAAAAAGACTTCGGCTATGCCTTCCCTTGTGATGGTCCCGGTCGGGGTGGCACTTGCGATATCTCCGCTTGGGACTCCTTCTACCTGGCTGCATTCTGGATGCTAAACACGATTGGGTGGGTGACGTTCTACTGGCACTGGAAGCATCTAGGAATTTGGCAAGGCAACGTAGCTCAGTTCAACGAGTCTTCGACATACCTGATGGGTTGGTTGCGCGATTACCTGTGGCTGTATTCAGCTCAGTTGATTAACGGCTATAACCCATACGGCATGAATAACCTGTCTGTCTGGTCTTGGATGTTCCTATTAGGACACTTAGTATGGGCAACTGGTTTCATGTTCCTGATTTCTTGGCGCGGTTACTGGCAAGAGTTGATCGAAACTTTGGTCTGGGCGCACGAGCGGACACCTCTAGCAAACCTGATTCGCTGGAAAGACAAGCCTGTGGCTCTGTCAATCGTTCAAGCTCGCGTTGTGGGGTTAGCTCACTTTGCGGTTGGCTACGTCCTCACTTATGCTGCTTTCGTAATTGCTTCGACTGCTGGTAAGTTTGGCTAATCGAGCGTAGGGTGGGCATTGCCCACCCTACATAAAATGTCTGTCGATCGCGAACGATCGCATCCCGGCTGGCGTTGTAAAGAAACCGAAAATAACTAGATGAGTTGAGATTTTTTCTTCATAAATGAAGCTACAAAATGAGTTGCTGAGATGGTTCTTATTTCCTAAAACCCTTTTGTAGTTAAGTTTTAGTTTTTGAAAAACAATATGTGAAGTAATAAAACACAAAACGTTTTTTATCTTGTAGTCAGGACAATTTAAATTTTATCAAATCAGATTAAATTGGATTTTGAGTCTGTTAGGATACTTGCCAAAGACAACGACGATCGCTCTTTTGCAGAGGCGATCGCGCCTCTAAAACGAACCATTAACAATGCTATGCAGTTCATAAAAAGTGACAAAACAAAAATCGAAATTAACATGAGTCGGTTATTATTTACACTGGCGATCGCCTTTGTAATTTGGGGCAGTACAATTCCTACGGCTTCTGCGGCTAATAGCACTCTCGTACCTTGTAGCAAATCGCCAGCTTTTCAGGCGCGGATGAAAAATGCTCCTGATACCTATTACTTCAATAAGCCATTTAAGGCTTACGCAAAATACGAACTTTGCGGCACGGATGGTTTACCTCATTTGCCACTCGATCGCTTAGATCGAGCTACTGATGTTTTAGTTCCCATCGGTCTATTTTTGTACGTTGCTGGTTTTATCGGCTGGAGCGGTCGTTCTTATCTCCGTGCCACTAAATCAGCTAGCGACCCCGAAATGAAAGAAATTTTTATCGATTTACCGTTGGCATTGCAGTCTATATCGAAAGCTGTTCTTTGGCCTGTTTTAGCACTGCAAGAGTTCTTGAGTGGTGACTTGACTGCTAGAGATGAAGAAATTCCAATCTCACCACGATAGCCGAATTAGTTAAGTTGAATTAGTTCAAAACTTTGTTCCGCACTATTTGCAATCTCACATTAGGAAAATAGCCATGCAACATGTGTTTAAATATCTCACTCTTGCCCCTGTAATGGCAACTTTTACAATGGTTGCTCTTTCGGTAGTGCTAATTATGTTGCAAATTTGGTTTCCAGGTTTGCAGTATGGCACGTATTTTAAGCCTACTCCTTAATAGTCATTGGTCATTGGTCGTTGGTCATTAGTAGGGTGGAAATTTACTGCCCTACTATAAAAGCAAAATACTATTTGGAAATTTGACCTCTATTCTATTAGGTGTCGAGTTTTTGCTGTGAATGAAATTGCCCGCGACTACAATAAAAATGCCTCTAGGTTAGTAGAGGCAGGATTTAATTTATCACTAAGGAATGATAAATTAAAACCCAGGCAACAAATTTTTCCCTTTCATTTTAGAGTATCAATAAAGAATAGAAAAACATCCAGTTTTGTTACAATTTTAAACACTAATTGGATTGAAAAATACAGATGTTCTTCTATTGAATATTGAGTCTTATTTGGCAATATTTTGAATTGATTTTGCTAGCTAATATAAGTGAAATATATAGTGCTATCTTTAAAAGCTATCGCTTGAATCATAATATCTTGATAAAGCAAAAAATTGAGTTTGATTCGAAGCTAATTATTATGGATGCTATTATTACTAACTCAATCACTTGTAGGCGCTTTTCTGGTAGGGTGGGCATTGCCCACCGTACATTTGAATTTCACGAATCAAACAGGGTTGGTAGTTGCCCCTTGAGTATCGATCGCCAGCGATCGCACTTCAGCATCAATCCCTTGTTGTTGCCAAGCTGTCTGCATTGCCGTTGCTACAGCCGCCGCCTTTGCGGTTTCCGTCAATGCTAGTAAAGTTGGTCCCGCACCACTAATGACCATTCCGTAGGCTCCAGCAGCTAAAGCGGCATTTTGTACGGCTTCATAACCTGCAATCAATCTTTGACGGTATGGTTGATGCAGTCGATCTTGCAAAGCTGCACCGATCCATTCTCCATTACTTGTTGCTAAACCCCGCAGTAGTAGTCCTAAATGTGCTGTATTAAAAATTGCATCGGCGCGACTCACCTGAGTTGGTAAAACCCATCGCGCTTCAGATGTCGATAGCTCAAAATCAGGAATTGCAACTATAGGTACTATATTTTCTTGCCACGGGATATCGCAAATTTGCCAATTTGACTTGCTGTCGCTAGCTGCTAGCCGACAGCCACCTAGCAAGGCTGGTACGACATTATCAGGATGTCCTTCCATTGCGATCGCTAAATTCATCACCTCAGCTTGACTTAAAGGCGTACCTGCTAATTGATTTGCACCTACCAAACCACCAACGATTGCAGTAGCCGAACTCCCCAAACCCCGCGCCAAAGGTACGCCTAATTCAATTTCAATTACTACTGCTGGCGGCGATTGCTTAATGTGTTGATACAGTCTCAAAAAAGCCTGGTACAGTAAATTACTCTCATCTGTCTTAACTTTGGCGGCTTCTGTACCTGTAACTGTTATGCTCAGTTTGCCTACTTCCAAGCGGGAAAACTTGAACCGATTGTATAAAGTTAATGCTGCACCAATACAATCAAACCCTGGTCCTAGATTTGCCGTGGTAGCAGGAACGGTGACGGTAATATGAGATTCGGACATTGAAATAATTTACTCTTGATGCCCTTAGAGGAGGGTGTGTACTAGAAATAGTTAACAGTTAGAGGCATTGATGTTCAAAATTGCTGACTTTTCTAAACTTAGTCGCGTATCCATCAAAGCGCTACGTCTCTATGACGAAATGGGGCTTTTAAAACCAACCCAGGTAGACCAGTTTACCAGCTATCGCTACTACTATGCTAGCCAATTACCTAGATTAAATCGGATTTTGGCTCTGAAAGATTTAGGCTTTTCCTTACTGAAATTTAATTCCCAGTCGCAAAAATTGCTGTTAGCTAATTCGAGTGCCATTTTCTACAGGTAAGTTTGGTTCTAGTAAAACTACCCCTTGATTATTAGGAACTGCCCCTAATATTAAGACTTCCGACTTAACGCCTGCTACTCTTTTCGCTGGGAAGTTAACGACAGCAATAATTTGCTTGCCGATGAGTTCGGCTTTTGAATAGTTATCAGTAATCTGTGCCGAACTCATTTTTTGTCCCAACTCACCAAAGTCTATTGTCAATATATAAGCAGGGTTTCGCGCTTTCAAGTTATCTTCAACAGCAATAATTGTCCCAACTCGCATATCGACTTTGAGAAAGTCATCAAAAGAAATTTCTGCGATCGCTGAATCATCAAAGTTCATAAACTCAATTCACAGAATAAATTTTTGTAGCGTGCCTTGTTAACGCGCCTTTCCATATGCGATCGCATTTACGTCATTAAAATTAGTCGTATTGGATCTAGCCTAATATACCAGGGAAACGATCGCCCTTTCAGAATCTCCCACTTTTCCTTAAAAACTTCTGCTTGCAGGTGATAATCGCTAGAGTGGGTTGGCTGTTAGTACAACTTGAGATATACAGTCATACGATGGGGAGTTTCGCTAGTTTGAGCTAAAAAACAAGGAAAAGTATTTTCTCGGTTTGATTCAGTCGTAAAAATAATTTGATGGGCGCGAATTCCTACATATTTTAATTTTCCATAACTCAGAAATTTTGACAAACTCGATAAGCTTCTTCTAAATTATGACTGACAAATAGAGTTACACCTTGATAATTAGACAGAGTTGATGGGGATAACGATTAGCACAACCATGTAGTTGCATTAATACAAGTTGAGTTTCTACGACTTGGATAATTTGTTTTTTTGGCGTAGCTTTCGGTAAACCAAAGGCAATATTTTGTCCTACTGTTAGGTGAGGAAATAAAGCGTAGTTCTGAAAAAGAAAACCAATTTTGCGATCGCGTGTGGACAGATTAATTTTGCGTTGAGAATCAAACAGATCGCGCGATCGCCAGAACAAGGGATTGTTATTAATGGTTGGCGATTGGGAGTTGGCGATCGACAATTGCAACTTGTGGCTTACGACTTGTAACGTGTTGTGCAAGTGCGCCGAGGCTGACGAAGATCGCGATGAGGGTAACGATCGCCCCTAGTACGGGAATGGCTGTCAGCAGAACAAATCCTAATACACCAATCCCCAGTGCTACTAATTGTCGTATTGGGGGTTGTATGGGACTACTAGGTTGTAATTTTTGCAATAGCCAGCTTCCGGCTAATAAGCTCAAGACAATCTGCGGCACAAAACTGGCAAAAGCGATAAAGCTGACTGCAAGAGCAAGATTAGCAACTATTCCCAATCCCAAGACTGGTGGAACGAGACTAGGTAGAGCGATCGCCAAAAGAATAGTAAGTATAACAGTTACAGTGGCGATCGCAATCGTACCTACTCCAACTGCCACAAATGCTAGTATCCCCCAACCTAAATTCGATAACGGTTTAGCTTGGACTCTTGCCGCTAAATTTTGCGTCCACGTGGGGACAAATCGCAGCAATAACCAACCAACGAAGAGTAAAGCCAATAGGCGCTGAATCTGCCAAATCACTTCCCTAACTGGATTTGATGTAGGTGCAATTTGATGTTGTTCTAATGCTTCTCCTACAACTCCACCCGCAATCTTTGCTCT
>NZ_JBOFLP010000380.1:0-17209 GCF_051657925.1 Chroococcidiopsis sp. | reverse complement strand
CTCCGCTGCCATCCTTGGGGAGATGTAGGCGCTAACATTGCCAGTGGCTCGTTTCGTACGCTAGGAATGATAGTCATGCCTTGTAGTATGAGTACGGTAGCAAAGCTTGCCAATGGTTTGAGTTCCGACTTGCTCGAACGCGCTGCTGATGTCCAGTTGAAAGAAGGGCGCAGGCTGATTGTCGTGCCTAGAGAAACCCCCTTTAGTCTGATTCACCTCCGCAACCTCACCACGCTAGCAGAGGCAGGCGCTAGAATTGTGCCAGCAATCCCTGCTTGGTATCACAATCCAAAAACCGTCGAAGACTTAGTGGATTTTGTCGTTGCCCGTACCTTAGATCAACTCGATATCGACTGCATTCCACTCGAACGATGGCAAGGACGATAATAGGGAATAAGAAGGAGCGAGGAGCGAGGAGTGAGGAATTGTGCATTGGTAGTTGTAGTTGGTAGTTGCTCTCAAGAACTTCCTCAGCTCTCTTCTCCCCTTTCCCTCGCTCCTCACTCCTCACCCCTTACCCCGCAAAATTATGGCTGCCATCCGCTTCTTTCTTTTATTGATATTACTGGGAGGTCTGACGGTACTGCTGGTGCAAAACTGGACACCAGTACTGTCTTTGGTATTTTTAGGCGGACAAACTCAGGCATTACCTTTGTCAATCTGGATTTTGTTTAGCGTTGCTGCTGGGGCAATAACCTCGATATTCATTGCCAGTTGTTTTCAGATCGCTAGCTATTTTGCCCAACCGAGAGCGAAAAAGCAGCGCCGTCGAGCCGCAAAAACTTCGACTCGGTTTGCTACAGAAGAGAAAAATCCTAACAAAACGCCAGACTCTCCTAAAACAAATACCTACAGCTATACTGCTAGTTCCCCACGACAAACTCAAACATCCGTGCAGGAATCGGACGGATGGGACACTACAGCTAATGACGATTGGAACTTTACTGAAGATACAGAACCCACCACGCAAGATCCCGATCGCAAAGAGTATACCGATCGCGCTGTTGCAGACAGAAAACGCAGTAGCAACCTTGATGATGACTGGGATTACGTTCCTCAAGACACTCAACGTCAACCCCAAGAGCGGCAAAAAAACTATGCTAGCGATGAGACCAATCGCCCACTTAGCAATGATGCTAACGAACCTAATGAACCCAAAAGTAGCGATCGCTCTGCTTCAGTTTACTCCTATAGCGCTCGCGAACCAAAAAATTCAGGTATAGGTAGAACCGAATCAGTCTATGATGCCGAGTACCGCGTTCTTACCCCACCCTACAAACAACAAAATCCGTCCTCGCCACCACCCAGTAACCGCCCTCAAAATAACGATGACGATGATTGGGGATTTGTGGATGACGAAGACTGGAAAGTGGATAACGAGGACGATTCGCCCCGTTCAGAAAAATAATTTAGCGCCAGACTTAGTTACGTCCGTGATGCGATCGCTACGCTCAAGTGCCTTCGCTTTAGCCGCTCCCGCGACTCCTGTCTAACCCTGCCTTGCATAGCAGCTTCCTGCAATCGCATGAAAGCCAGAAAATCTTCTTGTCCATAGTGATGTGACATCAGATAACGCAATTTCTCTTCAGCTTCTAATGTCAGATATCCAGTTTTAATTGCCTGGAGAGCTAGGTCGCGAATTTCAGCCATATTCAACTCCTCATGCACCACAATCGGGAAGCTTACTTCCCAGTTATCAATCATAGACGTTACAAGTCTACATATAGTTCGGTTAACTTTAAAGAAAATTTTATACTATGTTGCGTTCTCTTATGGTATCCATACCAACATTATACTCTCAAAGCTTACTACTAAACCTCTTTGAGCAGTTGACTTTATAGTTACAAAGTAATAAAAGTCGATAGTCGATCGGTCGTTAGTTGTCAGTGACTAGCAGCTAGTATCAGTGGTTTGAAGAATCTAGTCACCTGATACCTAGTCACTAGACATTTAAGTTGTCTCCTTTGTCCTCTTCTAACTGCCAGTTTGCCAACAACTGTTGTATTCTCAGCCGTTCGATATAAGGCCAACCGCCCGTAGTTTCAACGTCTTTTAGTAAAGCGTAAAGTGCTTGACGATTATCTGGCAAAGATTCTTGAAATAAGCCATCCCGAATTTCCCGATGCAATTGCTCTAACTGTCGCAGTAAGGCTAAAAGAGCGAGATTATCTCCCCGCCACTTATCGGCTAAACTCAAGACGATAATAGCAATTTGCTGTAACTCTGACTCTTCTAGCTGCCAATTCATGCTGTTTTGGAGGGGTGAGGACTATTTGTACTGCGTCACTATAGCTCGAATTTGCTCGGCGACCATATCTGTTTGTTCTAACATTGCCAAATGTCCGCATTCAGGAATTTCGATCACATTTTCGCCACAGGCTTGAAACAAGGGGTGAAAACTGGCGAGATGGCGGACGTATTTTGGTTCCATAATCTTGTCTTTGTCTCCTGCCAAAAAATAAACTGGTTGTTGGAGCTGTGACACGATTTGTGGTAGGCGGTTAATTTCAGTCTCCGTAGTAGAGTCTAGAAGCGCTCCTAGAGCTGCTTCTGGATGAGCGATCGCCAGATCGACAATTCGCTGACGACCCCACGAGCGGGCGATCGCCCTGGCGACATTTGCCCGCGTCATCCATAAATCGACTAACGGTAATAAAGGCAACCAACGGGGACGAAGTTTCACCAACTGAGTCCCAACTGCGCGAAATTGCTCGAAAGATTCCTTCAGATAAATTCCGCCACCAGCATTCACGCAAATGACCCCCTGTATGGACTGGGGCATTTGCTGAGCCGTCCAGAGCGAGATCGTCCCGCCAAGGGAGTGACCGATCAACCAAGCGCTGGAAATGTTAAGTTCCTGCAATAAACATTTCAAATCGCGAGCATAAGCAGTGGGTGAATAGGGAGAACCATCTCCGTTTGTAGCATTGGAGCTATTTAGCGCCAGATCCCGAGCCTCTGCTTCAGCCTTCTCCTGAGAAGAAATGGCGTGAGATTGACCAAAGCCACGCAGATCGTAAGATAAACATTGATAGTCTGCTGCCAGCCTTTCAATGAGAGGTTGCCAGTAGCCACGGCTGAGTAGCCAACCGTGAACGAATACCAAAGCATGGGGAAAAGTCGTCGGTGCAGTCAACTCGTAAACGTGACGCACTCCCGCAATCTCTATGGTTGCCATGCTTCTATCCTAGCCTTAACGCTACCTCAGCAGTTGTAGAGTTTATCTTTACTTCTTTCTTTTGACAGAGTGCTTGCTCTAGAAGTTTCCCTCTTACCTCTTGCCTCTTGCCTCTTACCCCTAATTCCTTTAAGGTGCTAAAGTTAAAAATGGCTGGTTATGAGTAAGCTAGTTGTACTTCAACTCTAATTCTGTGTCTCTCACACTAAAGTATTCATTTGGCAACCAGACTGTCGCTTGAATCGGGTGGTGGGAAAGTAGACGTTAGAACTTGGGTAAGAACAGCGAAACTAGAAAAACTAGAAGTATCATACTAGTTCGTGTCGTCAATATCGTTTCTATCTCATAAATTGCATTGGCATGGGTTTTTGGAAAGGCTGGTTTAGCGGTTCTGAAACTGCTACCGGAACCAAGACAGCGCCAGTAGAGGAGGAAGCCGTCGAATCTATGGGCTTTTCTGCTCTAAATGGTGAAAGTATTGTTTTTAGCACCGATCGCAACATCGACCTTTACGAGTTGGAAGAACTTTGCGATGCTGTCGGTTGGGCGCGTCGTCCTCTCCGTAAGGTCAAAAAAGCGATTCAGCACAGCTTTCTCGTCGTGTCGATGTGGCAAGTCCGAGGAACTCAGCGAAGGCTAATTGGATTTGCCCGTGCTACTTCAGATCATGCCTTCAACGCTACTATTTGGGATGTCGTCGTGCATCCTAGCTTTCAGGGAAAGGGGCTAGGTAAGGCATTGATGAAATACGCAATTAAAAAACTTCGTGCTGAGGACATCAGCAACATTACTCTGTTTGCCGACCCTCATGTGGTAGATTTTTATCGGGGTATGGGTTTTATGACCGATCCCGAAGGGATTAAGGGGATGTTTTGGTATCCCAACTAGCCAGGGAAGGGAGCAGAGAGCAGAGAGCGCACGAGTAGGGAGCAGGGGAGAAAATTTTTTTCTTGCAACTGGCGCGAAATGCAGTGACTTTGACTAAGTGCTTGCACAAATCCAGGAACTTCTGGTACACTAGTAAAGTTGCAAAAACGCAAAAGGGTCGCTAACTCAACGGTAGAGTACTCGGCTTTTAACCGAATAGTTCTGGGTTCGAATCCCAGGCGACCCATATTTTTAACTCGATATGTTTGTCTAGCGTTCAAATAACAGCAAACGCTGGACAAATTGGCTTTGGCTCCAAAGCAGCAATAAAGCGATCGCGGTGAAGGTATCCCAGCACCTTACCTCATCTCTAAATCTAAGTCTCTAGTAATGATCTGAAATTTATCTTAAGATTAGCGTAATAAACACGCTTGTTCAAAGCAACTAGCTGATAACAAAACTAGGAGGACATTGTATGGCGCTCGTACCAATGCGGCTGATGTTGGATCACGCGGCAGAGAATGGATACGGCATTCCAGCTTTCAACGTGAATAACATGGAGCAGATCCAAGCAATCATGCAGGCTGCTAAAGAAACAGACAGCCCCGTGATTCTACAAGCCTCTCGTGGCGCTCGTAAGTATGCAGGTGAAAATTTCCTGCGTCACCTAATTTTGGCAGCAGTAGAAACTTATCCTTATATTCCTATTGCCATGCATCAAGATCATGGTAACGAGCCTGCTACTTGCTATTCAGCAATCAAAAATGGCTTTACCAGCGTCATGATGGATGGTTCTCTAGAAGCTGACGCTAAATCCCCAGCTAGCTACGAATACAATGTCAACGTTACCCGCGAAGTTGTAAAAGTAGCTCACGCTCTGGGTGTTAGCGTAGAAGGCGAACTCGGTTGCTTGGGTTCTTTAGAGACTGGCATGGGTGAAGCTGAAGATGGACATGGTTTTGAGGGTAAGTTGTCCCACGATCAATTGTTAACAGATCCAGATCAAGCAGTTGATTTCGTAGAGCAAACTCAAGTAGATGCTTTGGCAGTGGCAATTGGAACCAGCCACGGCGCTTACAAATTTACCCGCAAGCCAACAGGTGAAATTTTGGCTATTAGCCGAATTGAAGAAATTCACCGTCGTTTGCCCAACACTCACTTGGTCATGCACGGTTCTTCTTCAGTACCGGAAGACTTGCTGGCTTTAATCAACCAGTACGGCGGAACTATTCCCGAAACCTACGGCGTGCCAGTCGAAGAGATTCAAAAAGGAATCAAGAGTGGAGTGCGGAAGATAAATATCGACACCGACAACCGCTTGGCAATCACCGCTGCGGTACGGGAAGCTCTAGCTAAAGATGCTAAGGAATTCGACCCCCGCCACTTCCTGAAGCCTTCCATCAAATACATGCAAAAAGTCTGTGCCGATCGCTATCAGCAATTTAGCACTGCTGGCAACGCTAGCAAGATCAAGCAAATTTCTACAGATGATTTTGCTGCTAAGTATGCTAAAGGCGAATTGAACGCTATCACCAAAAAGACTGCAACCGTGTAATTCAACACAGCGTTGTCAGACAAGCGTAAGGTGGGCATTGCCCACCTTACATTTTTAGCTTTGTCGTTTGCAAATGACAAATGACCAATGACCAATGACCAATGACAAATTAAACAAATACCCGATGCTGTAACGAAGGCATTTGGCGGCGGACTTGTTCGAGACGAACGGGATTAATTTCCGCGATCGCCACTCCTGGGCGATCGCCTGCATCGGCTAGAATAACTCCCCAAGGATCGATAACCATTGCATGTCCGTGAGACTGACGTAGGGCGTAATGTTTCCCTGTCTGCGCGGGGGCAAGAATATAACAAGTATTCTCAATTGCTCTAGCTTGTAACAAGATTTGCCAATGGTCTTTACCAGTGTATGCCGTAAAAGCCGCTGGGATAAACATCACATCGGCTCCCTTGTATGCTAAGTGGCGGTAGAGTTCGGGAAAGCGGACATCGTAGCAAATGGAAAGCCCTAGATGACCCAATTCTGTAGAAGGATAAACTACTGGTAACTGCGTTCCAGCTTGTACGGTACTGGATTCGCGGTATGTATTGCCATCAGGTAAGTTGACATCAAATAAGTGTACCTTTTGATAGCAGGCGAGTTCTTCCCCACTTGGTCCAATCAGTAAGGCTGTATTGTAAACTTTGCGATCGTCAACTGGTACGGGAAACCCGCCGCCGAGAATTGTTACCTGAAACCGTTGCGCGACAGTTCGGAGAAATTTTTCGCTTTTCGAGGCGATCGCTGCTGCTTGGGCAATTTTATCCTCTTCCCGTCCCAAATAAGAGAAGTTTTCCGGCAAGGTGACCAACTCCGCGCCTTGACGGACGGCAAGTTCGATTAATTCTTCAGCCTGTACCAAATTTTTCTCTAGGTCAGGCACGCTAGTCATTTGAACGGCAGCAGCGAGATAAGACTTCATGTATATTCCGATAAGACAATCTGAAGTAGATTATTAAAAATATATCCTTCAATAGTGCCTTTCGCGTATCTCAGAAAAGTTCTGTTTTTTTCCTGTCCCTTGTCTTCTTCTAGCGACAGATAACTATTAACCAACAGCAGGTTAAGTCCGCGCTGTTTGAGTTTGTTGCTCCCAAGACTTATTAACTAGGATAACAAGGGAACTCAAGAATGTGCCGCTACCACTTTGAGGATTGGGTAGAGTGCTGTCAGCTTTCGATCTACAATAGCTTTGACATACTCCCCAGCATAGAAGGACGCGGCTGTAAACCCATTCTCTTGGTAACAGTGCAAAAGGCTGCTCGAACTTTGAAACAGCCTTTTTTAAAAGAGGAGATATTAACAGCGACTCCCAAGCCATCCCTCATAGTTTTGTTTTTGAGTCGGAGAGGGATTTTCGACTGGGACAACCTGATAGCGACTGGGACGAGGAGCAGCTAAAGTCACAGTATGAGTACATAGTTCTTCTTGATGGAAAACTGTAACTTCGATCGCATCTCCTGGTTGGTAATCTCGCAGGCGATCGTTCAGATTATTCGCAGTTGCCTTCAACCCGTCAATTGCTAGTAATTCATCCCCAGGCTCGATTCCGGCTCGCTGTGCTGGTGCATCGATCTCCACAAATTTAATTGTGTCCTTTCCATTTTCTGCTTGCAGTTTCATGCCTATATAAGGCACGGATTCCTCATCTTCTGCGACTAATTTCAACCCAAAGGGTTCGAGATAACGATCGAAAGGTAATTCTTCCGTACCATTAACGTAGCTTTTAAAGAAATCATCTAAATTTGTTCCAGCCACAGATTCAATAACTTGTTTTAACTGTGTGGGAGTAAAACCAATTTCATCCTTGCCGAATTGCTGCCACATCAAACGCATTACATCATCTAGCGATCGCCGATTTTGATGTTTCTCTCGAATCGATAAATCGAGTAAAAGCGAGACTAATTCCCCTTTTAGATAATAGGAAATTTGGGAATTGTTAGTATTATTGTCGTAACGATACAGCTTAATCCAAGCATCAAAGCTCGACTCAGAAGCAGGCTGTACAAGTCGTCCTGGCGTAATTTGTAGGCGAGTAATTTCCTTACTCAAATTCTTCAAATAAGTCTTATCGTTATAAATACCCGCCCGTAAAGGAATAGCTAAATCGTAATAGCTAGTCGTCCCTTCACAAAACCACAGCGACGGCGTGTAATTTTCGTTATCGTAATCGAAAACCTCTAATGCTTTGGGACGAATTCGCTTGACATTCCAGAGATGAAAAAATTCGTGGGCAACAAGTTGCATGAAGCGCTCGTACTTCTCGCGATCGCGAAATCCAAAGCGAGAATAAATCAACGAGCAAGCAAATTTATGCTCTAACCCGCCATTATTTTGTGACGCTAGATGCAACAAAAATATGTACTTGTCGTAAGGTAAACCACCAAATAGTTCTGCTTCCAACTCGATAATCTTTTTAATATCGGGAATCATCTTGGCAGCATCGGCATTACCTTTACCCCAAATCGCTAGTTCGTGTGACTTACCCAGCACCTCAAACTGATGCGATTGGTGACAGCCAATTTCAAACGGACTGTCTACCAACGTATCAAAATCTGTGGCAGTAAACGTGTTAGTTTGCCCCGGTACTGCTGGTAGAGGAGTCGTGACGCGCCAATCCGATCTTGGTGGTGCGATCGCAACTTGGATCGGTTGCTGTTCTAGTCCTGGGAGGCGAAAGAAGATAGCCGCACCGTTAAAATAGCCGTGAGTCGCATTGAGGTGATTCGTCCGTACTGATAGCTCGTTAGCGTGGATGCGGTAGCGTACAGTAATGTCAGGGCGATCGCCTGTTTCTACTTGCCAATGATTTTTACTTAACTTCTGCCACGCTAAAGTCTGTTCCCCCGCGCTGGCAGAAAAATCTTGTAAGTGTTTGGCATATTCTCGCACCAAGTAAGAACCTGGTGTCCAAACTGGCATTTTTAAATCTAATACTGGCAATTTCCAACCGCTTAAATGCAAAACAACCTCAAACAGATGATTTTCTGGTTGAGGCATGGCAACTTGATAATGAATTGTTGGTGTAAAGCTAGAAATCTTACCAACTTGAGTTAATGTAGCTTCAGTCATCAATGGTAGTGAGTTGTTGGACTTAGGATAAATCTAACAACTCTTTAGTGGTTGTTGGTTGACAGTAGACGCGCTGCGCTACACTGCGTGAAGACAGTTGACAGTAGACAGTTGACAGCGAACGGGGTGTGGGGTGTGGTGAAATTTTGAATTTTGAATTTTGAATTTTGAGTTGCTCCCTCATAACGCAGGTCACTGCTTCAGCTGTTCCAATTGCCGCTCTACGTTTTCGATGATTTGATTGAGAGCGAGGAGAGATTGGTATCGTTCGCCATGTTCTTCAGCGTTGATGCTAGCTCGTTCTTGCAGTTGGCGCAACTTTTTCTGAAGCTGGTTGGCGATCGCCATTGCGTCGCGGCTTAAAGTATCTATTTGTTGTTTTTGATGAAACTCTAAGGCTTCTCCGCGCAAAACTTGTAAAGTTGCCTGTTCCCCGTTGCTACCTGGCATGACGCGCAGGCGCAATAACACTCGTTCGCCATGATAAAAACGCTCGATCTCTACCTGTTTTGCTTCCTTCGCTGGCGCAAGAGGCATGTGCGTCAATTCTTTCAGTTGTTCGATCGCGTCTTGAAACAGCTTTGCTGGAACTTCTGTTAGCACGCCCTGCAAGTTTCCATCTTGGCTACACACGATCCACCCTTGCTGTGGCGACTTGCGCTCAAAATAAAGCCGTCCAATGCCTTTTTCTAAAACCCGTCCGAGTAATTCTCGTACGAGTTCCTTAGGAGGTAGGGTTTTGAGGGACTCAACTGAGTTAGTAGAATAACTAGCTGGTACTTTAATCGCCGACAAACCTGATGGAGTTGGATTTGCTGGAGATTTTTGCTGGGACTTGGGCGTTCCGATCCCGCCTAGACCAGATGGTTTAGCAGCAGTTTGTTGAGATTGTGCCGATTTAATTCCACCTAAACCAGAATGTCTAACAGCAGATTGTTGGGATTGCGGTGTCTTAATTTCACCCAATCGAGAAGGTGTGGGTTGTGGCGTTTGTGGCTGAGAAGTCTTCCGGGCTGCAATATTTTCTCGCTCGTCAGCTAAAATAAGCGTCGGTTTGTCATTCGGGCTGAACCCTGTTGGTCTGTCAGTTGTAAGTTTAGCAGCAGGAGACGCACCAGGATATCCCGCAGCAATGAAGTGCAACTTATCTGCGCTTAAATCGTTGTTTTTTGAGCGATTTAAGTAGGCTGACACGATCTGGCGGTGGTCTTCTGAGTCGAGCGTCTGGGGTACTAAAGTGTATTTTAAATATGCAGCGATCCGTTCGACGTATTCTATGGCAGCAGTATCGTCTAGATTTACCATTCCCAAAATCAGGTTTTGTCCCTCTACAGCTACAGGCAAAACTTGATGATATAGGCAAGCTTCAAAAGGCAGCATTCTATCAATGAGGCTGTAGATTTGCTCGGTATTCAGTTGGAATTTACCACTTGCTGGCTCATCATTTTGGGAATTAAATTCTACCATAAAATCAGAATATTTTTCTGTATACTAAACTCTAATATATTCGCGTTCAGTGAAAACACGCAACGGTTAAGTACTTTAGTTTACAGAGATTTGAATGGAGAAACGGAAATAATAAGTTGAGGTGAAATTCCTCATGCTTGGCTGCGCATTTCTTGAGCTATCAAGTAGAGTTTACCCCATTCAGTCATAATCTGATGGCTCTTTAAATTCAAGGTTTTTGCAATTTCTTCATTATTCTGATTCGCTTTTTTCAACTGGACGATTTGTTGTTGAATTGGAGTTAATTGCCTTAAAAAGTCTTCCCACTGGTTTTGTGTCAGTCCCATATTGTGTTCTATGAGGGAAGTCTCCAGCCATTCGCTCACGAGTTCCGGTTTATGTTTGAGTCCAAATACCCGTACGGCATGGTAGTTAATTTTCTCCCGCAAACGATAAATCTCTTTAACTGAGATGTTTAACTGAGCAGCGATCGCTTCTTGCGACTTACCTTGTAAGTAAAGCTGGAGCCATTGTGCAGCACTAGTTCCCAGATTTTCTTCGAGATAGCTAGAAAATTCTTGTTTCACTAGCTGTCGCGCGGTTTGCTGTTCTTCTAAGCTTTGTTCTTCTTGATAGTCTGCGACTGCTTTGGGATCTAACAAGCTAAAGGAGTTATCGCTATCATCGCCTAGTATTTCTTCAGACAGCAGGCGTAATTTATTATTGACAGGAACTTGTGTGACTCCTCCCCGTGCCGTGCGGCGCAAATAATTGACAAAGCGATAGACCAATAAGGGTTGACTGCGGATCGGGCGCAAGCAATATTCTTCTAAACTAGCAAATAGCAGAGCGTTGCGTAATTTTAGGTCGTCCGTACACTCAGCAATCCAAGCTATTTGCTGTTGCATGTAGCGATCGCTTTGCAATAATTCTTGTAGTACTTCTTGCAATACTTCTGTAACTTGACGCTGGCGATCGCGACTCATAGATACGAGCGTGCGGATTTTATTGCGCAACAACTCCAAACTACAAAGCCTTGTCATCAATTGACGATAGGCGCGCTCTGGTGGCATTCCTAAATAACGTTGCTTGAAGATGCGAAAGCGATATTCCATCGCTTGTTTGGCAATCGCTTGTTCGTTGGTGCTAAGTTGTTCCCAATCTTCGATCGCGTTGCCGACTAACCAACGAATGATACTCTCTCTAGTGGCATCGCTTTGTTCTGGACATTCAGTGCCTAGATGCGATCGCCAACTTTGTATCAGGTCTGTTGCCAACTTACTCATGAGATGGCACTCCTCCAATCCCTGCTTTACAGTTTGCATAACAACCTGCATTCTTCCTACCTACTACCTTTTGGAGTTGCTTGGGTTGGCAGTACGTGGTGTTTCAGGTCGTAATGATGAAACTTTCATCTCTTTTTATTCAGCAATCTTACCGACGCTGTGACTAATAGAGTGAGTTCCTAGCCAACGAGGCATCAAACTTTACATTTGGAAGTCTTGTCAACGTTCTCCCCATGCGTGTCATGACCCTAGCTAGCTTGTCATCAGTACGAACTTCCACCCATATACTGTGAGTAGCGGTTCAGTTACCCAATGGACACTTATGAACCTCTATTTATTTCTCAAGTCTCAGTACAAATATCGTGCAATAATTTATATTAATTTACATTTGCTCTCAATGGTAGGATATTTTTTAGAAATGCTTGGATAAATCACTAATATAATATCAAGTAACGATGCATTAAACATACCAATTTGTCAAGATTCAATGTTGAATTTTGTCTTAAATCATCTCTTTTTCGTCTAGCTCGAAAAAATTCTGTATTTTTAACTACAGCAGAAATATTTTTTGATGCATCGTTTTAGTAAAGCCGCGAAATGTTTTAGAAGGAATTTTAGAAAGGCGATCCGAAGGGTCTGATGAGTCAGTTAGTGTCTAAGTTTCATGCTCAAAAAGTAGAGATATTTTAGCTAGTAATTGCTATATAACTGACTATTGCTCGATTGAGATTGACAAATAACTCGCGAGCGATTCTGTTACTCTAATGGTGAGTCGTTTCCAAAAAATACAGTATATGATGAAGCTTGTTCTGTTTTCGCAAGCTATTTTTAGAAGTATTTAGATCTATTATTGCTCCAATATGCAAGCCGAAGTTCATGTTATCGATCATCCATTAATCCAACATAAATTGACGTTGATGCGGAAAGCCGAAACTAGTACGGCAAAATTTCGCGCGTTGTTGAAAGAAATCAGCTTATTACTAGCTTACGAAGTAACGAGGGATCTACCGCTCAAAACCGAACAGATCGATACACCAATTGCCTCTACAAACGCGCCAATGCTAGCTCCCGATAAAAAGCTAGTGATAGTATCGATTTTACGGGCAGGGCAAGGAATTTTGGATGGAATGTTAGAGTTGATGCCTTCCGCACGGGTAGGACACATAGGCTTGTATCGCGACCCCAAAACTTTAACAGCGATTGAGTATTATTTCAAAGTTCCCGATGAGGTGGAAAAACGAGATGTCTTAATTGTTGATCCAATGCTGGCAACAGGAAATTCGGCTATAGCTGCCGTGGATCGCCTCAAGGCTATTAACCCTTACTCTTTAAAATTTGTCTGTTTGCTAGCTGCGCCCGAAGGAATCAAACATTTCCATTCTCAACATCCTGACGTACCAATTTATACTGCGGCAATTGACGATCGCTTAGACGATCGCGGTTATATCGTTCCTGGCTTAGGAGATGCAGGCGATCGCTTATTTGGCACGAGATGAAGTCGTAAGTCATAAGTCGTAAGTCGTAAGTTGTAAGCCGTAAGTGGCTGATAACTGCTCCCTGCTACGCGGCTCCGATGGCGAGGAAACCTCGCCCTCTGCCCGCTTCCCTGCTCCCTGCTCCCTGACAACTGATAACTACTCGCTTTTTTCCTTGAGATAGGGAAGACCTAAAGCAGATGGGGGAGAAGATTTTCCGGCTAAGCCGACCAGGGCGAGAAGGGCGATCGCGTAAGGTAGCATGACCAAAAATTGATAGGGAATATTAATACCCAGAGCTTGAATGCGAAGTTGGAGAGCTTCGGTAGCGCCAAATAGCAAGCAAGCCAAAGTAGTACCGATGGGATGCCATTTACCAAAAATCAGAGCGGCGATCGCAATAAAACCTTTACCAGCACTCATCCCCTCGGCAAAAAACTTTACCTGTACCAAACTTAAGTATGCTCCTCCCAACCCCGCCAAACAACCACTGAGAATGACGCTGAAATAACGCACCAATAGTACGGAAACTCCCGCCGTATCAGCAGCACGGGGATATTCCCCTACAGCACGGAGGATTAAGCCAGGATGAGTGTAAAACAATAAGTAATTCGTAAATAGAACCAGAAAAATTAGCAAATATACCAGAATATTTTGCGCGAATAATAGAGAACCAATTATGGGAATATTGACTAACCCAGGAATGGCGATCGCCTCAATACCTGGTAATTTCTGCGCACCACCGCTAAAGATCAGCCGCGCCAGAAAAGATGTCAAGCCAGCAGCAACTAAATTAATTGCCAACCCAGAAACTAACTGATCGACACGCCAAGACACGCTCAGTAGTGCGTGCAGTAGCCCTACCATACCTCCAGCTAGAATAGCCGCTAATACGCCCAGCCAAACGTTGTTACTGTAAAATGTTGCAGCCGCGCTAGCAAAAGCACCAGCGAGCAACATCCCTTCTAAGCCAATGTTTAATACCCCAGATCTCTCTGAATAAAGACCTCCTAAAGCTGCAAACGCTAGCGGTACGGCAAGGCGCACGCTAGCAGCTAGATAATCGGCAAAGAAAGATTCATTAGTCATTTGTTGTCAGTTGTCAGTTGCCAGTTATCAGGGAGCAAGGAGCAGGGAGCAGAGAGCAGGGAGCAGCTACTTACGACTTACGGCTTACGACTTACGACTTCTGACTTATTCCTTGCCAATTATCTGCTGGAGAATCAAGAAGTTTAGCTTTGTTCGATCGCGCCACAGGCAAGCCGACCGCCGCCCGATTGTGCTGCCGTGCCTCCAGATATCATTAAATCGGGTAATTGGTGAACGATGATAGCGCTGCTATCTTCATCAAATAGAGAGACAGGGCTTTCGTAAAGGGTAATACGACTTGTAGCAGTTATCAGTCTGCCCTCACCTTTCTGATTAATATCGATATTTGGTAAATCTCCTAAATGATAAGGGTGGTTTTCTTGGACAGGTAAGGAGCTACCGAATGGTCCTGGATCGAAATGTCCGCCAGCAGTACTAAATTGGGGTTCTGCTCCTTCATCACAAATCGCTTTTTCGTGGAAGTGAATGCCGTGTAATCCTGGTGTGAGAACGCTAGGATCTCCTTTCAGATAAAGATCGACAAGAGTAACTCCATTACTAATTTGCCGTAGCTTTAATTCTCCAGCAATATCAGGACCGAAGATCTTTGCTTTGGCAGTAATGGGGCGAGAATCCTGAGCAAAACTTCCTTTAGAGGCAATGGCGAGGACGAACATTGACACAGCCATCGCGATTAGTACAACCCTAAATCCGAATTTTCTCATATAAATTAGTTCTGAAAACAACACGGAGAAAAGCTGCTGAAGGCGAGTTTCAACAGCTATGGCAGATTTTTGGCGATCGCAAAAAGTTCATCGAATTGAGAAACTCGATACTTTAAAAATTACTACAGGGCTAGTACGAGTTTTTACGAAGATTTTCTGAAGATTGTCAGCAAATTTAGATAAGCGAGTTAAACATCAAACTTTATCGATCTGACCAATAAAAAACAGAAGAGTAGCGATCGCCACTCTCCTGCTCTAAAACAGCGCTATTTTATACTTGACACTCTTTCATTAGATACTTAGCGGTTAGAACCACGGGGAGCAGTAAAGGCATCCCAAGCGGCTTTAGCTGCATCTGCCAGCCGATCGCCAAATTCGTGTATTTCTCTGGCAATCGATTCCCAGTTCTTCTCGGCTTCTTGCTTGAGGTGTTCGTAGGAGTTTTCTAGGCGATCGCGTTCGATCAAGGGCTGATTCCGTTCTACAAACTCTCTTGCCTTACGTACGGCTTCTATATACGTTTCGCGAGTGAAAGAACCGGCAGATTGAGCCTCTATTTGAGCGCGGGTTTTAATTGCTTCAATCAAGGCTTTAGTTTCGTTTTTAATTTCATCGCTTTCCCCAGGCATTTGCTCGTCAACAAGAGCGCTGCTATCTTGGGGAATGATTTCGATTCTCACAGAGTTGTCTTCTTGATTGCCAAATTCATTGGTCATGGTTCGATCTCCTAAATGAGTAACTAACGATCTTTTGCTTGCTTTAACTGATGACTATTGACCAAAGGAAAGCTTAGTAGGCTGCGGTAAATCTCTTTCCAATTTTAAAAGTTGCTCGATCCGTGCCTCTGTTGAAGGGTGGCTGGAAAACAACTTGCTCATGAATTGTCCTGAAAAAGCATTAACAATGAGTAGCGGTTCAAAAGCGGGATTACCCACCATCGATGACTGTCTAGCAGCACTTTCTAACCGCTGTAGCGCTCTCGCCAAAGCGCGAGGATTGCCAGTCATCCGTGCCGAACCAGCATCAGCAGAGAATTCTCGCGTCCGCGAAATAGCGAGTTGAATAATTGTTGCTGCAACAGGCGCAAGTATAACTGTCAGTAATATTCCAATCGGGTTGATACCACCGCGATTATCTCTAGATGTTGGTGCAGAGAACCATAAACCATAGCTAGTCATTTGAGCCAGGAAAGAAATTGCCCCTGCGATCGTCGCTGCAACTGCTTGCGTCAGGGTGTCGCGATTTGCAACATGAGTCAATTCATGAGCAATGACACCTTCTAATTCATCTTCAGGCAGTAATTCTAAAATTCCTTCCGTTACAGCAACAGCTGCGTGTTCGGGGTCGCGTCCCGTTGCAAAAGCATTCGCTGCACGCGAGGGAATGAGGTACAGGGCAGGCATCGGCAATTTAGCGCGATCGCACAACCGTTTTACCATTTGATATAGTCCTGGTGCTTGCTGGGGACTAATCGGTCGGGCGCGATAAGCTGCCAGTGCGATCTTATCTGACTGATACCAAGATACTAGGTTAGTTATTGCAGCAATAGCAATACCAGTTATAACACCAGCGCTACCACCAAGAATCCAGTAGCTAATTGCAATTAATAAACCACTTAATAAACCTAGCAGTGCAACTGTTCTGAACTGATTCTGCATCTATTTTCTCCTTGTAATGCTGTTATTAATGCTGAATTTGGATAGCAACAACATTACTCAAAGCGCACTCTAATTGTATCGACCTTGATTCAGATTTAGGAGGCAGATAACCTCCCCCTTGAGTACGGATCTACTCACCTTTATGAGGAGTGAGAGAACACTATCGTGTCATGCTACAATCCTTTCTCAAGAAAATTACGGAATTGCTACTATCTATACAGATTTTGAATCTATCGGTAGTAATAAATATGAAGACTGATTGAGAATCAAACGTTAAAAAACAGTATTTTAAGAATATTTGATAACTAGAATACAAAAATATTGGTATTCACAACTGTTGCGATCGAGAACTACTGACTACTATCGCTGTAGTAGCGAGCGATCGTTTGTAGATGACAGATAATTTTATAGTAAGGTGAGCCATGCCCATTTTACTACCAACTACTCATGATTATGAGTTGGAAAGATTTGATACAACTGTTAGCACTGCAACAGCCAGCAATTCGCAATCCGATCGCGATTAGTTTTGGTGCGATCGCTGGAGCTTTAAGTCGCTATTATCTGACTTTATGGTTTGTGCAACGTTTCGGCACGAGTTTTCCCTACGGAACTTTTTTTATTAACCTCACAGGGTGTTTTGCAATGGGTTTTTTCGCTACCCTTGCTTTAGAAAGGGCGATCGCAATTTCTCCAGAAGTTAGATTATTAGTTGCAGTAGGTTTTTTAGGCTCCTACACCACCTTTTCCACCTATGGCTTAGATACGGTAGCATTAGCAAGAAACCATCAAATTGCAACTGCTAGCCTTTATTGGTTAGGTAGCGCACTACTTGGGATTGTCTGCGTACAGCTAGGAGCT
>NZ_JBOFLP010000379.1:0-23723 GCF_051657925.1 Chroococcidiopsis sp. | reverse complement strand
AAAATATCGAACCGCAGCCAATCGAAGATGCCTGTCTGCGCAGTCCTTACATCGACCAAATTATGCTAGTCGGACAAGACCAGCGATCGCTCGGAGCCTTAATCGTCCCTAACTTAGAAGCATTGCAGCAGTGGGCAGTTTCTCAGCATCTCCAGTTGAATTTACCACAAGAGGAGCGAGGAGTGAGGAGTGAGGAGCGAGGAAAAGAAAGTATTTCCGACTCCCGTACGGGCGGGTTTGAAAACCCGCCCCTACCGACAATCGATCTCAACCACCCAACAATCCAAAACTTATTCCGCCAAGAGTTAACGCGGGAAGTCAAAGACCGTCCAGGGCATCGTCCCGACGATCGCATCAGTACATATCGGCTGATTTTAGAGCCATTTTCAATTGAGAATGGAATGTTAACCCAAACCTTAAAAATTCGCCGACCCGTTGTCATGGAGCGCTATCACGATATGATTGACGGGATGTTTAGGTAATCTTAGGATTACCGCAAACTATGTAACAAATACCAATCATCAACTATGGATGCCGCAAACCCTCAACAGATGTTGTTAAAGCGCCCGATCAACGTCAAAGCAGTTGTGACTCCCCGTTGGAAAGATGAAGTCCAACAGCAACTACAGGCACAAATTAACGCCGTTGACCAGCAATTGCAACAATTAGAAAAACAAGGACAACGAGCGATCGCCGAGATCCAAAAACAAAGCATACAGCCTCCAGGTCCAGAAACTCGCCAGCAGATCGAAAGCATTCAACTGCAAGTCAACGAGAAGAAAAGCGAACTGTTGGAGCAAAAAAACCAGAGTTTGCAGAACCTTCAGCAGGTGCAACTGCTCGAAATGAATCAAGAAGTCAGCCAATTTCAATTAGAAGGGATCTTCAGCGTCCAGCCAGGGGACAACCTGATCGCCAAACTTCAAGTTGAAATTCTGTTGCGTGATGGAATTGTAGAAGAAATTCGCGGTGAAATTTAAGGTGAAATTTAAGGTGAAATTTAACTAGGGGTGAAGAATAAGGAGTGAGGAGCGAGGGAGCAGAATGATTTACAATTAACCACTGAATAATTAACTGATTGTTATTCACTACTCACTACTCACTACTCACTACTTACTTTGGCAGCCACTCCATGACTCTACACGAAGTTTTCATGCCCGCTCTCAGTTCTACAATGACCGAAGGCAAAATTGTCTCTTGGGTCAAATCGCCTGGTGACAAGGTAGAAAAAGGCGAAACAGTCCTAGTGGTTGAGTCCGATAAGGCAGACATGGATGTGGAATCCTTTTACGAAGGATACTTTGCTACCATCCTCGTCCCAGCCGGAGAAGCTGCCCCTGTAGGAGCCACAATCGCCTTAATTGCCGAAACAGAAGCAGAAATTGCGATCGCGCAACAACAAGCGCAATCGGGGAATCAAACAACTTCAGCACCTGCTGCTACAACTTCCCCCGGACAAACGGCTGATGTAGGCAATACAACCCCTACCCCAACTCCTGTCAGCACGGTTGCATCTGAATCCCAAGCTGAGTCTCGAAATGGTGCAAGTCGTACTGATGGGCGAATTATCGCTTCACCCCGCGCTCGCAAGTTAGCGAAGGATTTAAAGGTCGATCTGAATACTCTTAAAGGTAGCGGTCCTCACGGTCGAATTGTAACGGAGGATGTAGAAGCTTTTGCTGGCAAGAGTACAGCTCCATCGGTTCCAGCTCAACCTCAAGTAACGACTCCCAGTGTAGCCCCAACGCCTCAACCAGCTGCTACCCCTGCCCCTGTAAGTACCGTTGCTGGCTCCGTGCAGCCTCTCACCACACTACAAAATGCTGTGGTACGGAATATGGTTGCTAGCCTGCAAGCACCTGATTTTCGGGTGGGTTATACCATTACTACCGATGCACTAGATAAGCTTTACAAGCAAATTAAGTCCAAGGGCGTAACAATGACAGCTTTGTTAGCTAAAGCTGTAGCGGTGACACTACAAAAGCATCCCTTGGTGAACGCTAGTTACTCAGAACAGGGAATTGTCTATCACCCCAACATTAATATTGCTGTGGCTGTAGCAATGGATGACGGTGGCTTAATTACTCCAGTGCTGCAAAATGCCGATCGATTAGATATTTATTCCCTGTCCCGCAATTGGAAGTCTTTAGTAGACCGTGCCAGAGCAAAGCAGTTGCAACCAGAAGAATACAACAGCGGCACGTTTACACTGTCAAATTTAGGGATGTTTGGCGTAGACCGTTTCGATGCCATTTTACCCCCAGGACAAGGAGCAATTTTGGCGATCGGTGCGTCGCGTCCCCAGGTTGTGGCTACATCTGATGGAATGTTGGGCGTGCGCCAGCAAATGCAGGTCAATATGACCAGTGACCACCGGATTATTTACGGCGCTCATGCAGCAGCGTTCTTGCAAGATTTGGCGAAGTTAATTGAAACGAACGCTCAGTCTTTGACAATGTAGTCTATCTCGCACTAGGCGACTGTAAGTCGCACGCGAGGTGCTACAACGGGGGGAACCCCCGCAACGCGACGGTCTTTTTGACCTAGGCAGAATCGGTCTGCCACCTTCTCTTAACATACAAGGCGGACTTGGTTTGTGTAGCTGCGAATTCTATTCGCTCGATGTTTGACTATCTACCGATCGCTTGATTTGTGTAGATACGAATTCTATTCGCCCAAACGCTTAACATTATTTACCGATCGCCAACCACTCCAAAGTAGAGACAATCTGGCATTCATTATTCAAAATAGTGAAGGTGAACCAAGAAGTAGGGAAAAAAATCAAGTCACAATTTGCAATTTGCAATTAAATCCTAAATCCTACACATCACGCATTACGGATAACTGACAACTGTACGGGCGGGTTTTGAACGAAGATGATGGCTAAAGTCCGTGAATCTGTTGGCTAAACCCGCCCCTACAACAACTGACAACTGTACGGGCGGGTTTTGAACGAAGATGATGGCTAAAGTCCGTGAATCTGTTGGCTAAACCCGCCCCTACAACAACTGATAACTGATAACTGATAACCGATCGCTCATATGTTAGATCTGATTAGCTCGGGGTTGGTTGGTTTTTGGCTAGGTGTGGCAGGGATACACCCTGAAGCATCAGCAGCATGGGAATTATTAGCGCTACAAACTGCTCCAGCACTAGTGCTGAACTCAGCACCGGATAGCGTGGCGATGACAACCTTGCAGCAGTATTTACAAGGGTTGAAAACCAAAGGAATAGCCAGCCCCGAGCAGGGAATTTGGATACAGTCGGGACCGTTACTACTGAGCGAAAATAACGGTCGAGTTCCCTTACCGGCTGCCTCGCTGACAAAAATAGCTACATCCCTAGCTGCTTTAAAAACTTGGCGACCAAATCACCGCTTCCAAACGCTGATTAGTGCCACAGGACCGATTCAAAAAGGAGTTTTAGAGGGAGATTTAATCGTTACAGGCGGAGGAGATCCGTTGTTTGTTTGGGAGGAAGCGATCGCCCTGGGTAACAGTCTGAATCGATTGGGAATTTCTCGCGTTACGGGCAATTTGGTAGTGACTGGTAATTTTGCCATGAACTATCAATCCGATCCCCTCAAGGCTGGAGAACTGCTCAAACAAGGACTGGATGCCTCTACCTGGAAAGCTGCTGCTAAAATGCAATACTCCACCTTACCCCCAGGTACGCCAAAACCGCGTGTCGCGATCGCCGGAACCGTACAAGTCGCGGCGATCGTCAATCCTAAGCAAATCTTATTACTACGTCATCATTCTTTATCTTTGGCAGAAATTCTGAAGAAAATGAATGTTTACAGTAATAACGAAATGGCGCAGATGTTAGGGCAAATGTTAGGTGGAGCGCCAAGCGTGCGCCAAATAGCGGCAACAACCACTGGAGTGCCAGACTCAGAAATTTTGCTGGATAATACTTCTGGACTAGGGATGGAAAATCAAATTTCTCCCAGGGCAGCTTGTGCGATGTTTATGGCAGTACAACGAGAATTACTTCCCTATAAGCTGAGCGTTGCCGACTTGTTCCCCGTATCGGGACGCGATCGCCGAGGTACGCTAGAACTACGCCACGTCCCTGCGGGTGCTGTCGTCAAAACCGGAACCTTGAACGAAGTTAGCGCCTTAGCAGGAGTTTTGCCCACCCGCGATCGCGGTTTGGTTTGGTTTGTCATTATCAATAGAGGATGGCAGCTTGAAAGTCTGCGCGCAGGACAAGACAAATTCCTGCAAAATCTCCTCCACAAATGGCACGCCTCCCCCGTCATTCCTACCGCGATCGCTCCCCACGCGATCGGCGTTACCCCTACTCCCCTGGGTGCAGCGAGTCGAAACGAGATTTTGTACAAGGGATGACAGTTATCAGTTAACAGGGAGCAGGGAGCAGGGAGCAGGGAGCAGTGACCAGTAACCAATGACCAATGACCAATGACCAATGACCGATGACAAATTCAACAATCAACTTTTGTAACCAATTCAGCTTGATATTGTTTTAAATTTGCAAACAAACCTTAATTTTATGTAATTCTGCTTTAGGATCGGCTTGAGTGCAGGTGAGAGGTAAGAGAGCTGAGGGAGCGCAAGGTCGCTAAGGAGAAATTACCGACCGCAGGTCACTGATAATTGGTCACTGATAACTGACAACTGACAACTGACAACCGATCGCTAGACAATGCGCATTTTAGTTGTAGAGGATGACGAGTTTATCGCTAATGCCCTAGATTTGGTGCTATCCGAGCAAAATTATGCTGTAGAAATAGCAGCCGATGGCGAATCAGGGTGGGAACTAGTTCAAGCTTACGAATATGACCTGATCCTGTTAGATGTCATGCTGCCAAAGTTGGACGGAATTGAACTGTGCCGTCGCGTGCGATCGCAGGGTTACAAAATGCCAATTTTGTTGCTGACCGGACGAGATAGCAGTCACGATAAGGCAATCGGCTTAGATGCTGGTGCAGATGATTATCTTGTCAAACCCTTTGACCAAGAAGAATTATTTGCCCGCGTGCGAGCCTTATTGCGGCGTGGAAATACGAGTGTTTCGCCAGTATTAGAGTGGGGAGAGCTACGACTCGATCCGAGTAGCTGTGAAGTGACTTATAGCGGGCGATCGCTACAATTGACTCCCAAAGAGTACGCCTTGCTAGAACTGTTTTTACGGAACAATCGCCGGGTTTTCAGTTGCAGCGCCATCTTGGATCGTGTTTGGTCGTTTGATAAAACCCCAGGGGAAGAAGCCGTAAGAACGCAAATTAAAGGACTGCGGCAGAAATTAAAAGCGGTTGGCGCACCCGCAGATGCGATCGAAACCGTCTACGGGATCGGCTATCGTCTCAAGTCGCCATCGGTCAATAAACTCACACTGCCATCATCTGAAGAGCCAAGCGAGCAGACGCGACAACAAACTCTTACGGCTTTGGCAGGAGTATGGGAGCGATTTCAGGGTAGGGTAAACGAGCAGGTAACGCTATTAGAACAAGCTACCACTCAAATCTTGCCAGCTCAACTGACGATAGAGCAACGTCACCATGCAGAACAAGCTGCTCACACTTTAGCAGGTTCTTTAGGTACTTTTGGTTTTGCCGCAGGTTCGCAACTAGCACGGAAAATCGAACGTAGTTTGCGAGCCAAAAAGCCGATGAGTCAAACAGAAACAAAGCATTTGCGAGAACTCGTAGCGGCTTTACGCCGCTCGATAGAACTAACTCCTCCCGAACTGACAACACCTGTCACAGTTAAACAAGAGTTGCCGCAATTGTTAATCTTCAATAGCGATCGCCATTTAGCAGAGCCATTGATCGCAGAAGCGGGAGTGTGGGGCATTCAAGCAGAAATAGCCACTCACCTAGAATCAGCTAGGAAAGCGATCGCTTTATCGCCACCCCAAGTCGTATTACTCGATCTTGATGGCAATACAGCAGACAGCTTAGCACTCCTAGTCGAACTCAAACATCGCTATCCCTCCTTGCCCGTTCTCGTCCATAGCGCTCAAGATAATTTGATGACGCGACTAGAAGTCGCCCGTTGTGGCGGACATGCCTTTTTACCCAAGCCCGTAGCGCCAGCCCAAGTTTTACAGGCAGTCACCCAATTGCTACCAAAGGAAGCGACAGCAGCTAAGGTGATGGTAGTGGATGACGATCCTCAGATCCTTGCTACCCTACGCAGCCTGCTGGAACCGTGGGGCTTGAGGACGATTTGTATCGAAGATCCTCGCCGTTTTTGGGAAACTTTAGAAGCCTCAGCCCCAGATTTGCTCATTTTAGATATCAATATGCCCCATCTCAGTGGCTTGGAGCTATGTCAGATCGTGCGCCAAGATTCGCACTGGTGCGGATTGCCAATTTTATTTCTGACTGCCTACAGCGATGCCAATACGGTAAATCAAGTGTTTGCAGTTGGGGCAGATGATTTTGTCAGCAAGCCGATTGTAGGACCGGAACTCGTAAACCGAATCATGAATCGGCTCGACCGGATCGAACTTTTGCGCAACTTAGCAGAAATTGATCCGCTAACGGGAGTTGCTAATCGCCATAAATCTACTCAAGACTTAGAACGCTTGCTAAATCTAGCAAAGCGGCATCATCAACCCCTCTGTTTGGCAGTTTTAGATATCGATCGCTTCAAGCTAGTCAACGATACCTGCGGTCATGCAGTGGGGGATACGGTGTTACGTCAGTTGGGGCAGTGGTTACTGCATTCGTTGCGTCGAGAAGATATAGTAGCTCGTTGGGGTGGTGAAGAATTCCTCTGCGGTTTGTACGGCATGACCAGCCAAGACGGAGTACAGCGATTGACAGATATCTTGATAGGATGGCAGCAACAGCAATCTACACACCCTCAATGCAACATAACCATTACCTTTAGCGCTGGAATTGCCCATTACCCACAACACGGTGCAGATCTAGAAACTTTGTATCGTGTGGCAGATAAAGCTCTTTATCGCGCCAAGAAAAATGGGCGCGGGCGTGTGGTTGCATCTAAGGAGACAGTGACCAGTGACCAGTGAACAGGGAGCAGGGAGCGCACGAGCAGTAGTCAGTGACCAGTGACCAGTGAACAGTGAACAGTTGTCAGTCAACAAATGACTCTTGACCAATGACCAATGACCAATGACCAATGACCAATGACAGCCAAACGCATATTAGTAGTTGACAACGAACCATATATCCAAGAGGTTGCCCAAATTTGTTTGGAGATGGTAGCGGGTTGGCAAGTTAGCACGGCTAGTTCTGGTAGCGAGTGTTTGATCAAAGCCGCAGCCGAACAACCCGATGCTATCCTCCTTGATGTGATGATGCCTGAGATGGATGGATTAACAACTTATAAAGAGTTGCAGGCAAACCAAGCCACAAAACATATTCCCGTGATTTTCTTGACTGCTAAGGTACAACCAGCCGATCGCCGCCGCTACGCTCTGTTAGGTATGAAAGATGCGATCGCCAAACCCTTCGATCCTCTTCAGCTAGCCTCTCAAGTCGCTACTACTTTAGGCTGGAATTAAATCATTACCAATTCGCCACTACTCCTCGATCGCTAATCACTGATAACTGTACGGGCGGGTTTTGAACGAAGATTATGGCTTGAGTCTGTGAATCTGCTGGCTAAACCCGCCCGTACGATAACTGATAACTGATAACTGACAACTGATAACTGTTTCCTCACAAGTTCCTCAAATTGTCAGCTTATTCTAACAATAGAAGCAGATCGGTTACCCTCAGACACGAAAAACCGAATTCTACTTGCTCAGCACCCATCCTGATAAGAACAGATTTAACAAACTTATTCGCAATTTTTCACAATTTATAGATATTTCAGCAAGACCCAACAACTAACAACCAAAAACTAACAACCAACAACTAATTTTGGAGACTTGCCTATGAGTACGCGAGAAGAAGCAAGAGAGGCAATGACGCAGCAGCGCCAGCAGGAAGAAAATTTGCAGCAGTCTATGTTGCAGCGTACAGAAGCAGAGTTAGCTGACTCTGGAGAGTCGGAAATCTAACAAACAGCCAGAGAACTCATGACCGAACAAAGGCAACAAGAAGAACACCTCCAGCAGTCTATGTTAAGCCGTTCTGCTGCTGAGGTAGGTCTACCCACCCAAACAGACCCACCTGTTCAAGCGCAATAGCTTGCTAGTGAATGTTAGTTGAATTAGGAGGAAAAAATATGTCGCTCAGTAGAACGTCACGGCAAGTCGTACAGTTTGTATGGAATGCTTTAGCACAACTGGTAACTTATTTAGGAGCTGCGGTTAAGCGAATTTTTGCTCCGAACGACGACCAGTATCCAAATACAGGAATTCAGCCTTTTGAAGGTGATATTAACGATAAAAAACACCGTCCTAAAGCATAATAAATGCAAAGATATTAAAGGTTAGAAATTAGGGGTTAAGACTATAAAACTAACCCCTGTACAGACGGGTTTTGCGTGAAGATTATTGTCACTAACCATCGAGACTTTACTAAACCCGCCCCTACAGTTTTTGACTGCTGCACGGGCGGGTTTTGCGTGAAGGTTATTGCTGTAAACTGTCAATTTTTTGCTAAACCCACCCCTACGATAACTGATGCGATCGCCTAACGAATCTAGGTTTTTGTATGCAAAACAACAGACATACGTGCGCTTTTCATTATATACATTGTGTCAATCTATCTTTGGATAGAGAATCTCTTGACCAATGGTCGAGATGTAACTAACTAACAGGCTTGATTACAAGAAGAACGGTTGAAGCAGAATGGTTGTGATTATTTGCCATAGCTCAGCCAGATTGAATTGTGCTGCCATATCAGGAAGACTAATTTACATCGGTTTATGTTTTTGTTAACAAACTTAACTATAAGTTTTAAAAAATTTTTATTTTCTCACAAGTTCCTCATATTTATCACTTAGATTAAAACTACGACGATTTATGCAGATTTTAGAGATTGGTAGATTGAGGTATAAAAAATGACTAAAGCAGTCGTGAATTTAACATTACCCATGGTTGTCGAACACATTGAAACTGCGTTAGAGGATTATCCCCATTACCCCTATCAAAAAGCTTTTGCAATTCCAGACTTACGCCAAAAATTGATCGCTTATATTTTAAGCAGAGTTGCTAACTCCTATACAGTTTTAGAAGAAGGAGAAAATTGCACTACTTTCGGAGATTGTAGTTCTTACCGAAAATTACAGCTCGAAAACTTAGCAAAGCAAGGAATTCAAGAGATATTACAGCAATATTGGGAATGGATCGTTCATCATATTCCCTCAGAAACAGAATCTGGATTAGCACCTTCCCACTGGTTTGGTTAGATCGAGTTCTGAATTCTAAATTTTGAATTTGGAATTGTGATGATGTGCCTCCGATAGATCTGCATAAATAGACTCAATCTTGGTTCTGTTGTACGTCAGTTTCCACACTTTCACCCCAATCATTAGCTATGTCTACACCAACTTGTCCTTGTTGTTCTCAAACATTACTACGCCATATTAGTGCCAAAGGCATTTATTGGTTTTGTCCGGCTTGCTATCAAGAAATGCCAACCTTAGTTACAGAGGTTCTCGCAAGACGAAATCGAGAATTAGTGACACTCAAAGTCTAATCGTCATCTCAACCGAGTTTAACTTTACTCAGAAGGAAATATTTTTTGAATCTGCTCTTTAATTCCAGCTAAATCGATGTAGAGATCGGCAACATTGATCAGACTATCACTAGTCATAGACCGAAGACTGACGACCTCTACACGTACACCTTGATAAGAAACTGCATCAACTGCATAGGCAAGATCTCCATTTCCACTCACTAAAACGGCTGTATTATAACAGCCAGCTAGGGTCATCATATCAACGGCTATTTCTACATCTAACTTTGCTTTTTTAGAACCGTCAGGAAATTGAATTAAGTCTTTACTAACGACGCGATAACCATTACGACGCATCCAAAGTAAGAAACCTTGTTGTTTATCGTTGATCGGATCGACACCCGTGTAGAAGAAAGCACGTAAGAGAGGGGCTTCTGCTGTTAACAGGCACAGCAGTTTAGTATAGTCTATTTCAATTCCTAGTTGTAAAGCAGCATAGAAGAGGCTAGAGCCATCGATAAAAATAGCGACTCGACCCCGACTGAAGGTATCTAATAGCTCACCGTTAGAGTGTGCGTTAGCCTCCTCGTAGGGGTTGATCTCTTTCTTCATATGTCTGGTCAAGATTTTGCTGCGATCGAGAACTTCATCTTGTGTTATCTCTTGATAAAAAGTCATTGATACCTCAGAATTTTGGAGATTGAGTTTGACTAGAACGATAGCAAAATGTAATAACTTACTTATACTAAAACTACCTGTCTCAAACCAGCTTACTAGTACAGGCATTGCTAATTTGGATTAAATTGTAACAAGCTAATCTGACTTGGTTAGCACGGTCATATTATATATACATAAATGTATAGAGCGTAACTGTCTGATAAAATTCACAGACTTTAAATCTAATCTGAAACTTGAACGATTAGCAGACTCAATCCATTATCATTTAATACTTTTAGCTATTAAATATATATAATTCAAAACAAATTGCTACATACGATACATAATCGATCGCTACAAGCGATACAAAATTAACAGTTAAGGATAAAAAGTTGAATACTCCCATAAATAAAACAATTTCTTTATTTCTTGATTGATAAATTAAAACTACTTAATTTTTCTTAAGAATAAAGGCTGAGTTTGTCTTCAAAGGGAGCAGATCGCCTTTTAGAGATTGCTACTTAAATCTTGTCGTCGGAAAATTATCATATCTTTGCCGACCACTGGACTACGAGCGATTATATTTCCTTTGGGATCGATCGCCTCTAAGCGACTGAAATCGAGTTCTCTGGATCTTTCTAGCATTTGAGCTGCTAATTTGTCTTGCTCGGAAGACTGGAGATCGTACCAGTCATCGCCAAGCGTGACTACCAAATTGCTACCCCCAAAATTGGGTTGAATAGACTGTATTAATCCATCCGCAACGCGATCGCTAATTTCTTCAACTTGTTTTTGAATTGTGGCGACTAAAATCTCTTCTGGTGTCAGTTGTGCAACTAGGGTAGGCATTGGCTCAGGAGGTGTGACAGTCTTTACTGGCTGGGGTGCATCGGTTGCAGTTAACTCACTAGGAATAGCTATTTTTGGTTCAACTTCTACTGCGGAAGAGGGTTCGTCTGTAGCGGAAGGAGTTGTAACCGTCGGTGATTCCGGTGTGGAAGGAGGCGTTGTCGCGATTGGTATTTCCCGTTCAGAAGCAGGAGTTGTTGTAACTGCTGACGGTTCCGGTGCTGTAGGAGAAGGAATTGCTGTAACTGCTGGTAGTTCCGCTCTGGGAGTAGGAGCAACTGCAACCTCTGTAGGTTTACCTGAAAATAGATTTGAGGTTGTCAGCACCAAAATTACTCCAATTCCTGCCATAATTCCGGTCAAAGCAGAGTTAGACAGCTTACCTGAAAGATTTGCTGGTAGCACAGAACGAAGTTTTCCCAAAACAGAACCCCAGCCATCTTGTAAAGGTTCCCACCAACTTGCTTCAGTCGTGGTTGTGGGTTCTGCTTCTAGTTGCGCGATCGCTCCTTCTATGACTCCGATTGTGCCACGCAGCAGTTTAATTGTTTGTGTTTTTACCGTTGCTTGAAAGGAATTTGCTTTTGGCTTACGTTCAGGGGAAGGTGACTTTTGGGAATTAGACGGTTCCTGTGACATAAATTTCTTCCTCCCAGGCAGCGAAACAGTCGAAGATAAGTTAAATTCTTAGCGGGTGCTGCACCTAGCTTATCAGTTAACAGGGAGCAGGGAGCGCACGAGCAGGGGGGAGACAAGGGAGACAAGGGAGAAAACACCAACTACCAACTACTAATTACCAATTACCTATTACTATCTTATGAGTTTCAAACGCCGTAAATTTTTATTTCTAAGTACATTGAGCTTTTTTGGTGTGGCGCTGTGGAACAAAATCCACGGACGCGAATCTCCGACACAGGAGAAATCGGCAATTGCTTCTGGTGCTGACGATCTAAAGCCTAAGCCATCTACAAAACCTTTGTTGCGATTTATCTCGGTAGCAGATACGGGAACGGGCGATCGCGGACAATATGCTGTAGCTGAGGCAATGACTGCCTATCACCGTCAAAACGATTTTAATGTAGCAATTTTGGCGGGAGATAATATTTACAACAACGGCGAGATCGAAAAAATTCAAGCTGTATTCGAGCGTCCTTATCAACCCCTACTTAAGCAAGGGGTAAAATTCTACGCCTGTCTTGGCAACCACGATATTCGCACCGCTAATGGCGATCCTCAAGTGCGCTATCCCGGCTTTAATATGCAAGGACGATTCTATACTTTTCGCCGCGATCCGGTACAGTTTTTTGCTCTCGATACCAACAGCAACGCCGATTGGGATACTCAACTGGCTTGGTTAGAAAAAGAACTCAGTCGCAGCGATGCTCCTTGGAAGATAGTATTTGGACATCATCCAGTTTATTCTTCCGGTCATTACGGCAATAATCAAACTTTTATTAAACAATTTACGCCACTGTTTCAAAAGTATGGCGTGCAACTCTACATCAACGGACACGATCACAATTACGAGCGATCGCGCCCGATTAATGGTACGACATATATGATTACTGGTGGTGGTGCGGGAACTCGTCCTGTAAATCGTTCTGAGTGGACGGCGCTTTCTGCCAGTAAGTTGAGTTTTGCCACTTATGAAGTGTATGCCGACAGAATAGAGATAAGTGCTATCGGTACAGATAATCGGGTTTTCGACAAAGGTAGTATTAAATTGCGATCGGCTTGATTAGAAATATGAGCGATCTTGTCTTTACTCCTGCCTACCAGCTAGCTCAGATGATACGCGATCGCACTGTCTCGGCTGTGGAAGTATTAGATGCATATTTGGAACAAATAGTCAAGTGCAATTCTCAACTCAATGCTATTTGCACGTTGGATGAAGAACGCGCCCGTCAACGTGCTAGGGAAGCAGATGAAGCCCTAACGCGAGGGGAAAACTGGGGCATTTTGCACGGTGTCCCCGTCACGATTAAAGATGCGTTTGAAACTGCTGGACTTCGTACTACTGCTGGGTACAAAACTCTAAAAGATTATATTCCCAAAACAGATGCAACAGTAGTAGCGCGACTGCGTGCATCTGGGGCGATCGTCATGGGTAAAACAAACATGGCGAAACTAACGGGTGACTATCAAAGCCATAGCGATCTATTTCCACAAGTTAATAATCCTTGGAATTTGGAATGTACTCCAGGTGGAAGTTCTGGGGGTACTGCGGCTGCTATCACTGCGGGGCTGTCGCCGTTAGATATCGGTAGCGATATTGCAGGTTCAATTCGTCAACCTTCCCATTTTTGCGGCGTATATGGACTCAAGCCAACAGATCGGCGAGTATCTACAGCGGGTCATATTCCCGAAGTACCAGGAATGTCTCATTGTATTCGCCAAATGTTGGTAGCGGGTCCGATCGCGCGATCGATTGAGGATTTACGGTTATGCTTTTCGCTTATTGTGGGAGCCGATCCGCGTCAGCCAGAAGTTCCACCCATTCCTCTAGATAGTCCCAACTACAAAAGCCTGTCAAACTTGAGAATAGCCTGGATTGACGAACTCAATTTATATCCGGTTGCCAGATCGATTAAATCTGCAATGCAAGCAGTTGCTCAAAAGTTATCAAATGCTGGAATTAAAATCGAACAGTGGATTCCAAAGTACGATTTTGAATTAGCTTGGCAGGTTTACTACACCGTTGCTACATATAATTTAATTTACTCTCTCCCGCTCGATTTTAGTTATATCCGCGAATCCCTTGCTTTCCTATTACGAGAAGCAACTCAAGGCGATCGCGCACTACGGCAATTGAGTAATGTCCCTAAAATTGGCTTATCTACATTTTTGAATCCGAACTTGAAAGGCTATTATGCTGCATTAACTCAGCGCGATCGCTTTATCGCTGAAATGGATGCAGAACTCGAACCTTGGGATGCATTGACATGTCCCGTAGCTATGACTCCTGCATTCACGCACCGTCTTCAGGGCGAGGCAGTTGTTATTGATGGTAGAAAAGTACCGTATCAGATGGCATCAGGTGCTTACACAAAACCATTCAGCCTTACGGGTCATCCAGTTGTAGTTATTCCAGTTGGATATACACCGGATGGATTGCCAATTGGGATGCAAATTGTCGGCAAGCGTTGGCGAGAAATGGAATTATTGGCGATCGCTCAAGAGATTAATAAAGTTGTGGGTAACTTTCAACATCCGCCTGGTTATTCTGATGATTGAATTGTTTTCTGCAATTCCCTTTTGAGCAAACATTTTAGCCAAAAGGCTATTATCCTAGAAAGCTAATAGCGATCGCTCACATTATGGCTTCTAGTAAACTTTCATTAACATCTGGTCGGCAGTGGCTGACGGGGTTAGCCTCAAGCGAAACATTTATTTATATTATCCAGCGGCTCGCACAAGCCCTCTTGACATTATTACTAGCATCTGCGTTGTCATTCTTTATTATTCAACTTGCTCCAGGAGATTATTTGGATACGCTACGGCAAAACCCCAAAATTTCACCCGAACGAATCGAGCAATTGCGACAACAGTTTGGATTAGACCGTCCGTGGATCGAACAGTATTTCCGGTGGTTGTGGCGGATTGTGACTCAGGGTGATTTTGGTACGAGTTTCGTCTATCAGCGTTCCGTGTCCTCTTTGTTGTGGGAGCGGGTTGGAGCCACCTTACTACTGGCAATTTCATCTTTAATTGTCACCTGGGCGATCGCCATTCCTTTAGGAATTGTCGCCGCCGTCAAACAAAATCAGTGGAGCGATCGCGTCTTACAAGTCCTGAGTTACACCGGACAAGGATTTCCCAGCTTCATCACTGCCTTGTTACTCCTCATCTTCGCGCAAAACGTCTCTCCCCTATTTCCCGTAGGAGACATGACAAGTATCAACCACGCCGATCTCACGCCTCTAGGTAAAATCCTAGATGTTGGCTGGCACATGATCTTGCCCACCATAGCTTTAAGTATCACCAGTTTTGCTGGCTTGCAACGGATCGCCCGTGGCGAACTCCTCGACGTACTCCGTCAAGATTACATTCAAACTGCCCGCGCCAAAGGACTGCCAGAAAACCGCGTGATCTACGTTCACGCCTTGCGTAACGCCATCAACCCTCTAATCACCATCTTAGGATTTGAACTGGCTGGGTTGTTAAGCGGTGCGTTTATTGCCGAATTCTTCTTCAACTGGCCTGGATTAGGGCGCTTAATTTTGCAAGCAGTCTTAGCTCAAGATTTGTATCTCGTCATGGCAAGCTTGGTCATGGGAGCCGTAATGTTAATTGTTGGTAACTTAATTGCCGACCTGCTACTCAAAGTCGCCGATCCCCGGATTAAGTTGGAGAATCCCTAAACAGTGACCAAACACAGGGAGTAGGGAAGCGGGCAGAGGGCGAGGTTTCCTCGCCATCGGAGCCGCGTAGCAGGAAGCAGCGATCTGTTAGAACTTCTGACTTTTGACTTTTGACTTCTGACTTTTGACTTTTGACTTCTGACTTACGACTTCTGATTCATGTTGTCCCAAATCTACTACATTGCGCGTTCTAAGTCTGATGGCAGCTATTTAGTTGCTCGGGTAAATCGCGATGTAGCTGAGAAAAACACAGGCTATTTGTTACTATTTAGCGAGCATTTTGAGGCATTGACTTATCTGAATACTCATGCTGCTGGTGTAGCCGACCAATTTGCAATTGAGTCGATTCCTGGTACTCAACTAGGAGCGTTATTGAAGCGTTGGAATTTTATTGGTGTCGGGATCGTACGCGATCCATTATTACCAAAGATTGAATTTCTCGTCTGCGATTAGTATTAAATATATCTATCCTGATGTAGATGTAACTAAATCAAAGATTAGCGCTAAATAAAGAAGGTTGGTTCCAAATTTTGCTTAATTTCAGCGGAACGCAGCCATAAATTACAAGTTTGTTATTACAATTGTCGATCGCAGGAGAAACAAGTATGCGCTCTGTTCGATTCAATTTATCTGCGTTGCGCCCAGTTCGCATTTTATTTGCTATCTGTGTCAGCGCGTTGCTAGTATTCTCTCAAGCGCTTCCCGCTTTCAGCGATCCTGTAAATCCTACAGGTAGCCCAACTGCTCCTCAGCAAGGTGAAGCCCAACTAAGAGGCATTGAGAAAGAAGCTCAAGAAGCAGTTCTCAAAGATCCTTACTCCCGTAAAGAAACGCAAACCAAAGCTCAAGAAGGACTCAATGAAATTCAAGGAGCTGCTGACTTAAACAAGATGAGTCGTCCAGAAAATTCACAGGGAGCTATATCAGTTGAAGACAAATCCAAGAATTTTTTGGAGTCACTGACAGGTAAAAAAGACATTCGCGATATGGCTCGTTAGCTTAAATTTAATGCATGAGGTAGGAAAAGTTTGTCACGTAAAGAGTAAGCTATCTAAATGCAGACTTTTGGGAAAGACTAAGGCTGCTACAGGCATTTGATGGAAATAGCAAACAAGTCTTTTTTTAAAGCTAAGTGGGTTTAAGGCAGGTGGGATGACTTTGGCGGTGGTCATCCCTTATTGCTGTTGTTAAATCGATCGCCTACCCTTTTGCCTTCTGCCCTCTGCCTTCCCGCACTACAAGCCAGCAAACTCTGCATCTGTAATCAGGCGGGGATTTTTTGTATTAGCAGAGATCCAACTGCGATCGCGAATAGCTAACTTGTAGACAGAATAAGTTTTGTAAGTCTTGCCATTATTGACAAATGTACTGTCGCCGCGATCGCCACCAAAAACAGCCCAATCTGTCTCTTTATCTTGATTGAACCAAGCGATCGCTTTGATATTGTGGCTGTGGGTGTACTTAAAAATGTTGGTAATCCACTGAGATTTAGCTGCGATTTGGTTGCCAGCAGTGGTAGATGTCGTAGTCGCCACCTCACCAATCGCTACAGGTTTAGATGTGATGCGATGCAAGCGGTGGAGCATATTGCCAAACACTTGTGCTGGATCTTGCCACTGAGACCATGTTTGAGTTTGACCCCAGTTGTAGCCGTCAATTCCTACCCAATCTACGTAATTGTCACCTGGATAAAACAACTCGGCTTTATAGTTACCAACATCTGTAGCATTAACGCACCAGACCCATTGCAAATGCGTGCGTTCCATACCTTTGTTGGAGAATAGACTTTTGACATATCGCCACATACGGATATAATCGGTCGGTCGATTTGTGCCTTGAGCTGCACTCCAAGGATACCAGTTGCCATTCATTTCGTGAGCGAGACGAATGTAAGCGCGGCGATCGTCCTGAGTATTATAAATGCCGTCTGCACCACTGAGAAAGGTTTTCATCCTGTCTGCCCATCGATTTATGTATGAGTCGAAATCGCCATTGGCAATTTTTACTTCAATATCGCTGGGAGTGGCGGAAGCATTGCAAGAAAATGGTTCCCAAGTAATTGAAGGTACGTGGCGATCGCCCCAAATTTCGACAAGTTGCTGTCCAAATAAGTTATCCAGAGCAGTAGTAGAATCACACCAGTTAGCAAACAACGCGATCGTAGTATGCTGCTTACCCTGCCATTTTTCCATTGCTTGCAACCGATCCATTTCCCAGCCATTGTTACCGTAATACACGCCTAATAGCGGTTTATTGGTAGTGGCTTGCAGGGGTAGCAAATAAATTGTTAGGGCGATCGTCAGACAGAAAAAGTAAGTCTTGGCTGACATAAGCTGGCGAGCAAGCGATCGCATGAAATTTTTCTTTCTCCGTAATGTCATGTTGCTTTACGCCCTTTTTCCTCAAAAAAACATGTCTGACAACTTCCGACTCCTGTACGGACGGGTTTAATCGCGAAACTGTTTGTTGTACGCCAGGATCTTCCAACAAACCCGCCCCCACGACTCCCGCCTCAATATCCCGCAAACTTCGCGTCCGTCAATAAACGGGGATTATTCGGATCTGAAGGGACAAAAGCATCAGCGCTAATCGCATTCTTGTAGCTAGAGTAAGCGTTATACCTGTTGTAGTAATAATCGAAATAGCTATCGCCACTAGGACCACCAAACACCGACCAGTCAGTTTCTTTGGAGAAATTAAACCAGACAACCATCTTGATATCGTTCGCCAGGATGTATTTGTAGAAGTTGCTAATCCACTGGGCTTTAGCGTCTGTACTAATACCACTGGGAGTAGCTGGAGTGCTAGCGACCTCAGTGATGGAGATCGGTCTAGTCGATAGAGCTTTCAGGCGACCGAGCATTCCGCTAAATGTCTGTTCTGGGGTTATCCAAGGCGACCAGGTTTGACTTGCACCCCAGTTGTAGCCGCTAATCGATATCCAGTCTACGTAAGCATCGCCAGGGTATAGAGCCTCGGCATTGTATCCCAGGTAATCGTTATAGTTGACACACCAAACCCATTGCAGATGCGTCCACTCCATCCCCTTGTTGAAAAATAAGCTTTTGACGCGCTGCCACATGAGAATATAATCGCTAGCAGGATTACCCCCCTCACCTGGAACTGGACTCCAAGGATACCAGTTGCCATTCATTTCATGAGCAAAGCGAATGTAAGCGCGGCGATCGTCATTGGTATTGTATATGCCATCGGGACCGCTTAAAAATACCTTCATCCGGTCTGCCCAGTTGTGGAAGTAAGCGTCATACTCGCCATAGGCGGCGCGGATCTCGATGTCACCTGGAGTAATGCTGCGTAACTCAGCATCAGTTGGATTGGAGGAAACGGGACAAGAAAACGGTTCCCAAGTAATCATCGGAACGTTTTGATTGTTCCAAATATTTAAGAGTTGGTCGTTAAATAAAGTATCCATGACAGTGCTTTTGTCGCACCAAGTCGTGAATAGGTTAATTACAGTATTTTTCTTACCCTGCCAGGTTTCTAATGCTTGAACTTGCGCCATTTGAAACCCATTGTTGCCGTAATAAACGCCAAACAGCGAATTATCTGTAGCTGCTAATGTGGGGGTTAATTGACTTAGGGAAAGCAGAAAAATAAGGCAGGCGATCGCCCAAAATTGTCGAAAAGATTTCTTGCCAAATTTGAAGTTGGTAATTTTTTTGAGTTGAATCATTATTCACAAGTCACAAATTTTTGTGTTGCTATTTTTTTGCTTTGTTTTACGAAGCAGGTGTAAGGTAGGCAATGCCCACCCTACTCACTTACGACTTACAACTTACGACTTAACTGAGGTGGTTATAGCGTTGCTATTAACTCTCTGAGTTTCAGCTAAGGGATATAAACGAAAGACAGAGGTAATTAACGCCCAAAAAGATTTGAATTCACTTACGGGAGTCTCTTGCCATTGACCAGGACGACAAAAAAGAAATTCTATTAGCCGACGCTCTTGTTCTAAAGTCAAACTCACGAATTCTACTTCTATTTCCATGCTGTTCTTAGCTGTACGATGGGGAAGAGAAATTAGAGCTAATGTTTTCAGCTCCAGAAACGGAATCTTAATGTGGCTGACTGTATCTGGAGGGTAATTATGGGGAAATGAGGCAAGCCTAATTTTTGCACTTTTTTGTGATATTTCAATAGTATTACCATCAATAATGCGATCGCCTAAAATTAGCTGACAAGCAAGTTGATGGGGAAAACTGAGAGATAAAACTTCTTGAGGCACGTCGATCGCAACTTGAATGGCGATCGCTAATACGCAAGCATTATAAATTCCCCAAAAAATACTAAATCCTGGACTTGCTGGTTTACCTTCCCACTGCAAACCAAATAGATGCACGGCAAGCGCAACAATATATAATCCCAACGTAAAAATTAGCGGATAAGCCACTTGCCAGTTTACAGCTACTCTGCGAGCATCTACGCCTTTAGGCGTGACTTTAAAACCTTTCCCAAAAGGATTAATCAATGTTTTAATAGTCATTAATGCTAGAGGAAAGCAGGTGATATTGGCATAAACATCAGCCCATAAAGACGATCGCTTGCTGCCATTTAACCAAGCAAACACAGTTAAATTGATTAAATAATAAGGTAGCCAAAAGAAAAGCAATTCGTCCATTTGTGCCTTTAGCGGCATTAATCCCAATAAGAGAAATCCTAGAGGTACGAGTAAGGAAAATATCTGTAAACCAGTCAAAAGCCATCCTAAAATTCCAATTGCATAAAAGCAGCGTTGAACTAAATTAAGCCCAGGCATAGTTAAAGGATTAAGGGAACAAAACAGGGTTTGTAATGTTCCTTGTCCCCAACGAATTCGCTGATCGATATAGCCGCCAATATTTTCTGCCGAAGCTCCAGCAGACAAAGCTTCATTTAAATACAAAACTTTGTATTTTGCTGCTTGAAGTTTAACTGAAGTTAAGAGATCTTCGCAAAGAGTATCGGTAGGAATACCACCAACTTTTTCTACTGCTTGACGGCGCATGATGAAAGAAGAACCGCAACAAATCACGCAGTTAAAAGTATCTCGACCGGATTGAACTAAGCGAAAAAATAAATCTTGATCGTTGGTTAAAACCCCACCTAAACCTAAATTATGTTTGATCGGATCGCCATTATAAAAAGTTTGGGGAGTTTGCACTAAAGCCACTTGCGGGTCTTGAAAAAATCCCACCGTGCGAGTCAGAAATTCGCGAGTAGGAATAAAATCAGCATCAAATGAAACAATTAATTCCCCTTGAGTTTGTTTCATGGCATGGTTGAGATTACCTGCCTTGGCGTGGCGATTGTCGGGACGACAGATGTAAACGCAACCTAATTCCTCGGCTAGCGATCGCATTGCCGGACGGCGCTTATCATCCAACAAATACACCCGCTTATTGGCATAATCCATCGCTTGACAGCCAATAATTGTCCGCCGCAACAGTTCCACTGGTTCGTTATAAGTCGGAATCCACACGTCTACCCAAGGGCAATAAGTCCCAGCAATAACCGCTTTTGACAAGCGATCTGCCTGTGGGGAACGGTTGGTAATAAAACTCATGTGGCACAAAGAGGCAACACAGACTACAAATCCTGCAATATCGATCGCCAAAAACAACAGGCTGAGGCTACCGTTCCAAAAATCGCTGAAGTTCAGCGTGATAAATAAACGCCAAGTCAAGTAACGTAAGCCCAGTAGCACTACTATGCTAGAAACAGTCACCCTTACCCAAACTGGCGGAGAACTGGGAAAAGCATGAATCGCGATCGTGGCAGCAGCGACACCCAGCACGGAAGGAAAGAGGAGAACGTGCAAGGAATTCACCACATTAGCAAAAAATCCCTTGCCCCACTGCCAAAAATTCAGCAACTCAGCCATTAAATCTAACCAGTTGAGTTGTTGAATTGACCAAATTCCTACCAAGATCAGTGCTATGACTATCAGCACTCGTTCTGTGTGGTTATACCAGGAAGTTCTAAATCGCATTCTCAACTACATCCCTGCTAGAGCAGTTCAAAATCAATGACGCGCTAACTGCGCAAATAACAAATGACCAATGACAAATGACGACCCACACGAAGATTTCATAACTCAAATAGAAATGCTACAGAGTGAGACGCTTCGGAAAGCGAACCTCGGCACTGCGTCCGACATCGCAGAAATTAACGGCACTGGGAGCCGCAGACCAATCAAGATTGATTCTGACGGCAACTTGTTTCTGAGTACTTTCTGGGGGTGGAACGGCGACATCGTAGCCTGTAGCGATCCGTCCCGAACCACTGCGGAGCGATTCTATTTTCCCGGGGATGAAGCGATCGCCTCCTCCCAACAAACGCACTTGTACAGTCATTCCTGGGGTGAGATTTTTCGTACTATCTTCCGAGAAGAAAGCATCCACCCAGCGATTTTGACAATTTAAGACCCGCAGCACCGGAGTACTCGAAGCAAGATACTCTCCACCTTTGGCATCAACAGACCACACAGCGCCCGTAGTCGGGGCAGAAATTACCACAACTTTATTCAATCGGGTCTGCTGGATCAGTTTTGCTAGTTCTAGCTCGGTGGTTCGCGCTTCTACGCGCATTTGGGCTGCTTGGCGTTGTAAGTCGGCAATTTCGGTATTAATTTCCCTTTGGCGAATCTCGGAATAGCTTAAAGTGCGGGAACCGTCAATTTGTAATCCGGCTTGAGCAGCTCTAAATCGCTGTTGTGCTTGAGCTAGAAGCGCCTGCGCTTTTTTCTCTTCAGCTTGCGCTTGGTCGTAGCAAAGAAAATCTTTTTCGGCTGTAGCCGGGGGAACGATCCCAGCCTCTAACAACTCCTGGGCGCGCTCGGCATCAACTTTAGCAGTTTGAGTGGCAACAGTGGCGCGATCGAGTTCGCTTTGGGCTGCTTCAACCTGCTGCTGGGCAAACACGCCATCGAGTTGTTTCTGGGCTGCAACTTCAGATACAAATTGTGCCAATTGACGGCGGCGATCGCTAATCTGTTGTTGAATGCCCCGTTGTTTTTGCTGGGTGACTTGCAGGCGCGATTTGAGTTCTTGCTGTTTGACTTCGAGTTCGGCGACTTGACGCAAGTTTTCGACTCGTCCGATCGCCTTACCTGCGGTAAGCCACTCTCCGGCTTGGAGGCTGTCTAGTATTAAATTTCCAGCGATGGGGTTACGCACGTCGATAATTTCGGCATTCACAAAAGCTTGGCGGCTCTCAACTTGGGTATAGTTCTTCCAAACGAAAGTAGCTGCAACACTACCGACGCTGACAATAAAACCCAGTCGCAACATTTTGAACATCCAAGCCCGCGATATTTCTGTCTCTGGCTTGCGGGCAGACGCAATTTCAGGAGATAAACTCATGAGATCCTCTTGGTGGTGGTTAGCAATTCGTTCTGATTTCCTGGTGCTAGAGCCTGTTTGAGCGCAACACCGACGCGATCGCTTCGGCTCCAAGGTAAAGTTGGTAGTATTCTGGCAGCTACTGTAATTTCGCAAACGAGCTTGCTTGCGATTCAGCCAAACCATAAGCTCGACTCAGCAGGCTCCTCCACAGTGAAAGTACCGATTTCAGTTGCGGGACAAGCAGCAACGAACCCGTACTATTACGGTGTACGTGTAGGTTAATTCTGATTAGAGCGCTCGATAGGATGTGGTTTCGGCATGTAGGGAAAGAAACCCACAATTCCCATCATTTCTCAATTAGAGGCTAACTATCGGCTTGGGGATCGCTAAATTCAGCGCGATCTCTAGATGAAGAATTTTTGACACGATCGTGTTCGTTAATTATGTAATCTAAAATACTTAATTGTAAATAGAAAGAAAATTTCTTAAGTATTTCTTTGAGATCTGTTAGTGGTTGGTAATTGGTAATTGAGTGGTAAGTTGCGCGTAGTTTGTCTCCCTCAGCTCCCGAGCGCTCCCTCAGCTCTCTTCCTCTCTGCTCCCTGCTCCCTAATAACTGTCAACTGAATTTATGGTTTCATGTCAAAATATCTCTTGATGGGTGCTAAGCCTTTTGGTATATGCCGAACTATGTAGTAGAATGCTACTCGTTCGATCGATGCTGGGCTTGCCAGTGATGATACGACTACGACACTCGTTCGCGGATCTGGATAGAGGCGATCGCGCCCCAAATAGTAGCTTAATATTTATGATTTGATTTTTTATTTATGATTTTTACGGAGCGACCGATCGAGTCATTGTCGCTTTCGGTGTCTGAAATTTTCGTGTGAGGAAGTGCGGTGAAACAACAGCATTTATTTCTAGTGCGTAACTTCTGTTCGAGTCTAG
>NZ_JBOFLP010000378.1:0-9024 GCF_051657925.1 Chroococcidiopsis sp. | reverse complement strand
AATATGAGTGGTCTGTAACGCTTAAGCAGTGGGACGCATCTAATAACTTACTTGCGGCAACAGAAAAGCTGGTTAATAACTTACCTTACCTACTGACCAGCCCTCGGACTGTGCCGCCAAACCCAGCACTAGGGAATATTGAGACTGTTCGTTTTGAAATTGTTGAATTTGAACATCAAGCAATATCTGCATAACTATAAGGAAATAAGAAAATGGCTAATCCATTTATCATTGGTCGTGGGTCAGAAGTGACAATTGCTTTACTTGAGCCAGGTGTTAGAGAAGAAGTAGTGCCTCAAACTATTACTGTAGGTACAACTGAGGCGGCAGCACTTGCTACAACTATCACGGTTGCAGCACTAACTGAACCATTAGTTGCTAGCGCCGAAAGCCCTGTCTTTTTAGCTTTTGAGGATGCGGTAACGGGGGGAGAGCGATTTGTGAAAGTCGTTGCTAATGCCGCAGATGGGGCAACAACTCTAACTGTCGAACCATTGAAACGCGCGATTTCTCCTGCTTCCACTGCTCGTCATCCAGTCAAGCTACAAGCGCGGACATCGGCTGATTTGTCTACAACTGCAAATGATATCACTTCTAGCACCTTCGACCAGGACGGTTACGTAGACGGGATTGTAGCGAGTATTGGTTATGGTTTGTCTTGTCCTGGAAATTTTATTCAACTTGACGCAGGTTTCCGTACTGCCTTCTTTGCTTTCAACGAGTTTAGAGAGGTATGGGTGACATTAAAAATGCCCACCCCTGGCGGTGGCTATACAAGTGGGTACATTTTTAAAGGAGCGGCAAGCGTGACCGATTTACCCATTGCTGACCCCGCCGACGGCGTGATATCTGCCAATGCCACGTTCTCCTTTCGCGGCAAATTAATTATTGAGGAGCCGAAGTAATATGTTGCGTCTCCCTTTTAAGTCAGAACCAAAACCTACAACAGTTTCAGTAGGCGATGAAGAAATCGGCATTCTAGAGTTTCCTAAGCTCTACGATCTGACCCCCAACGAGCGCCTATTCATTAAGGAGGCGATGAAAGATATTCCCGATGTCCGCTTTGAAGGCATAAAGCTTGCTAAAGAGTTCGCCCTCGCCTCCGGTACGCCTGTTTCTAAAATGTACGTGGCGCTTACAACTGGGGACGCTGAAACGTTAGGGGAACACTTGGAAGCAATGCTGCACTTCCAAGAACGGATGGAAAAGTCGGGAGAAAAGCGGATTACGGCAACCGTGACAGCATTAATTAAGTATCGCATCTTCCCCGATTGGACAGAAGCCGACACGGACGACATAGAACAGTTGCCTCCGAAACTGCGATCGCGCATCTACGAGTTTTCCCAAAAAGAAGCATCAGGATGGAGGGATGAGCCACCCATTGAACTAACCGAAGAAGACTTGGGAAAATCGCGGACGGCTCTTTCAACCGAGAGCCAGATTGGGGAGAACTCTACTGGCGACTTAGAAAGCTCTGCCCCTACGAAGAACGCTTCAACGAAGAAAACTTTGGCAGCCAGCCCTGCTGGTTAATCATGGATGCGATCGCAGCTAATTCTAAACTCAGGACCGAAGAACTGCACTTAGGTGAACTGGGTATATCTACCCTAACCTCGGTATTTTGGAACGCAAACCGCGATCCAAAGAAGGGCGAACCTGTCAAAGCTTCGGATTTTTGGCACTTTACGCCCCAAGTGGATGAAGGGGAGAAGATAAGTGCGATCGCATCCAATAGTTTCTTTAGTTTGGTCAGTGAAGAAAAAATGCCGTCTTGGGCAGTATCCTTAGCCCCGATAGACCAGTTACGCAAAGGTAAAAATGGCGGCGAAACCCCTAAGTGCCGTGCTTGGATGCGCAAGGGAGTGATGCTGATTGCTCCACAAATTAAAGGGGACAAAGCGATCGCACCTCTAGCCCTAATTGACGGGGTAGAAGGGCAAATATCGGTAATTGATATTGATACGGGGACGGCTAGAGAGATATTCGTTGCCAATGCTAAAAAAGAGGTTTATTGGGCGATTAATGTGGAATTTCAGCTAATAGGAAGTGTGACATATGGCTAATGTTGGATCGGTGGAACTGAGTCTGAGCCTGAACAAAACAGCATTCGACAAGGATTTAAGTAGCCTTTCAAAACTAGAAATTCCACCGCTCAACTTAGACCTCAAACTTGATGCTAAATCCTTAAACAAGCAGCTTAAGGATTTAAAGAACGGTGACTATGGTTGTTTGGAGTTGGAAATCTGTCCCGATATCAAGGGGCTATCGCGCAAGCTTAAGGAGTTACCGAAGTCATTAGTTGACTGCATTCCCGTTCAGATATGTCCTGATATCAAGGGGTTTGAAGCAAAGCTTGCAAAACTAGCTAATTCTCCTAAAAAATACAACTTCAAAATTGATGCTGACAAATTAACGCTTGATGTAGAAGAAGGTATTAACCGAGGTACTACTAGGGCTAAAAAAAAGCTGGACATTGATATTTATGGAGCTTCTCGCGGCAGAGAATCGGGCTTGCGCCAAACTAATTTTAACGATGCTCTTGCCCCACTTAAGTCTTTAAGCAAAGACCTGTCAAATACTTTTAAAAGTCTGGCTGATGGGCTATTAGAGGCTCTGAAAGGAACAGTTAAAGCAGTTACCTCTAACAATCCCTTAAAAGGGCTAGCAACAGTTTTTATTAAAACAATTGGCACGATTGGTTCAATACTTGCCCCTTTGATAGTTCTCCCGCTTAAAGTTTTAGGCTCGTCTCTAGGCAGCGTTGCTAGTGGCATCGGCTTACAGATTGGCAGCAACTTATCCCAATCGTTACTTAAAGGTGCAATCGATGCTATAGAAGGCTCTTTAAGTAAGTCAATAGGCAGCTTCTCATTGCTAGGGGAAGTCTTAGGCAAAGAATTAACAGCTTTAATTAATAATTTAGGCGGTAGCAAAAACCCATTAACCAAGGTGCTTGCGTCTCTACTACCAACGCCTGAAGCTTTGGGAGAGATAGTTAGTGCTAGCGCTGGGAAAAAAGCGATCGCTATTGAATCAAATGCTAAAAGAAGTCAAACCAGAGCCGCAAACAAAGCCAAAGCAGAAGCAGCAAGAGAGGAGGCGTTAACGGCTTATGAAGCTGTAAAGCCTCGCCAAGCAGAAGCAGTAGAAATTGCTAAGAACCTTGAGAAGCAGAGGAAAGTCACGGATGCAAAAGCTACTTTATTTGCTCGTGATTTTAACGCTCGTCAACAAGAAGTAAGAGAAAAAGCTGAAAGAATAAATGTTAAACTAACGCCCGAATCGTTAGCCAAGATTAGACAAAAAGAATACGATAAACAAGTCGCTCAATATACTAAAGCAGCCGAAGAATTACAGAAACAAGGGGCGACTCGTGATGCAATTAAAGTTCGACAATTAATTGCGTCTTTGTATAAACCAAATACTAAAGATATAACTCCATCTGAAATCGCGCTAGCAGAGCGAGAGCGCACTGTTCAAGCTAGAAATAGATTTACATCCCGCATACTCAATAAAGAATTTTCTTCTCGCCGCACAGAACTTAAGTCTGAGCAACGGAAACTAGCCGAGCTTGGCAAGCAATACAAAACTGAGGCTGAACCTGTTCTTAACGCTTTTACTGATATTGAGGCGTTAGGGTTGGGAGGACAAGTATCCTCTTCTCGCGCCAGGAAGAGCGCAAGGGGACGCGATCGCACAGCTTTAACAAACTACGAGCAGATAGCGCAGCAGGTAGCAGGTTTATCAGGAACCACACTAGATAAAACACAATTGCCTAAACTTGCAATTAGTGCCAATTTACCCCAAGGTGTTCAAGCAGCTTACTCGGCTGATAAAAATACAGTTTTAGTTTCCGAGGCGCTGAAAGATCAAGTAGAACAAGGCAAGCTAACTGACAAGAATTTAGAATTACTAATCCATGAGTTGCGTCACGCAGTCCAATCAGGTTTTGGCGGCAGCGCTCCTCTTATTCCTGACAACCAATTACTAGCTCCAACAGCTAGCGAAGCCGCGCTATTGGGTCGAAATATTGAGAGGTCTGTATCTATCCAAGCTCCAGATAAACAAGACTCATATCGCCGCACTGAAGCCGATGCGTATGTTTTTGCTAGGAGAAACATCGCCACAGTTAAAGAGGAACAAGCTAAGAGCCAAGCGCTTGCAAACCTTAACAAAGTATCTGGAATCGGCGGCAGCAAAGTAGCAGATTTCGTTCAAGGTAGGCAAGTCGCCGCCCTGAAAAAAGTTCAGGAAATTAGTGTTTTAGGCAAAGAAAAAGGCTTAGATACTACAAAGCTAGAACAGCAAGCCCTAGCAGATATCAGTAAAATTGATTCCCAGCTAGAGAAGTTTTTGGGCAAAATTGCTAGCGCCGAAAGCTTATCAGTTTCAGAAATAGCCAAGCTAGAAGCAGAACTACTAGCTTATTTAAAAACTACAGCAGAGCAAATTAACTCAATTCCGACTAAAGCAATTGAGACGGTTAAACAAAAGCTCAAAGCTCCAGATCCTAAAATTGATAGTGCAGTAAATAAACAAACTATTGATACCAAAGAAAATCTATCACGGTTAACAGTTGAAAACCTACGCTCTATAGCTAAAAAAGCCCAAGTTTCTACTTATAACAAGGAAACAAAAAAGGCATCAACAAAGACCGAATTGATTGATGTTTTAAGCCAAGTTTCCCCTACTATCCTCGAACCGTTAATTCCGAATGTAGGTAAACCAACAGCCGAGGGGCTTGCTAGATCCAAAACTTTAGCCAACTCAAATAAGATCGATGCCTTAAAACAGGTAAAAGCCTTCAACGCCAAAATAGCTAATAAAACAAAGAACGATCGCCCCCTATCGCAACGGCAAGAAGCCTTAAACGAAGTCATCACGGAGCTTGCAGCAGTAGAAAGTGCGATCGCTTTATCATCGGACCAAGAAGTAAAACGAGCGCTCAAAGGTCAAGCTTTATACCTGTCGCGGTTGAGACTAAAAATCAAAGGTGCGATTTCTGAAGTTAAGCTCAAATCCAGAAGTAGTAGCATCACCCCAGATGCTCAAGCTGCCCGCGAACTAGATGACATCGAAGCTGGCTTTGGCGATTTAAGGGAGGAGCTAGAGAATTTAAAGCGATCGTTTGCTACCCCTAAAACTGGGCAAGATTTGCCGGAAATGTCGGGTAAGCAAGTCCAAGAACTCAGGGCAAAGCAGCTCAAAAGCGAGCGTGAGGATAGGGCTAATAGTTTTACCGCACAATTGAAACGTCAAGCAGCAGAAGACGCAAATGCAAATAGAGCAATGCGGCGGATTAGGAGGGAACTGAAGCGTCCTATTGATATACCAATTGTTGAGCCAATTAAAACAATTTCTCAGCTAGAAGCAGAACAGCAATTAAGAATTTCTAAAGGTCGTAGAACGGGACTTAACGATCCAAACCCGAACGCCATTAGGACAAGACTTAGAGATATTCCAGGTATCTTAACTGAACGTGGGAGAAACGCTCAAATAACTAAAGCTAGGTACTTAACCGAAAATGCTTCGCAGTTAGCTTCCTTAGCTGCAATCAAAACAGGGGATAACCCAACAGCCAAGCAAATTACTGAAATTCAAAAATTGCAAGTCGCCTTCCTAAATTTAGGAAATGCCGCAGCTAAATATGGGGAGAAAAATAGCAAGCGCAATTTCCAAGAATTGACTAAAGCTACAGCCGAGTTAGAGGCAAGTTTAAGCAAGCTAGGCGTACCATTAACTCGCATCAATCAATTAGTAGCAGAGCAATCAGATAGATTAAGCGATTTAACGCAGTCAGGAGTTGACGTTCCCGAACTTGTAGCTAAACCGTTTGACTCTGTAACTGAATCTCTGGGTAGGGCATCAGGAGCCGGAGGAAAGCTACTAGGAGTTACCGGAGGGTTGCTACGCGGCTTTTTAGCTTTTAGCGGTATAGCTTTCTTGCAGAATGTCTTTCAAGGTATTGCTACAAGCTCATTCAAAGCTTTTGTAGAAATAGATCGCTTAAAAACTGCTCTAAACTTTGCATCTGGCTCTAGTATCCAAGGTAGTCAAAACTTAGCTTTTATTAAACAACAAGTAGAAGATTTTAAAATTCCTCTAACAAGCGCCCAGCAAGGTTTTACTCAGCTTGCTGCTGCAACTCGCGGAGGAGCTTTAGAAGGCAGACCGACCAAAGATATATTTACAGGTATAACTGCTGCTTCAACTGTACTGAGCTTGAGCGCTGAAGACACCCAAGGAGCGTTTCTCGCACTTTCTCAAATTGCCTCCAAAGGTAAAGTCCAAGCTGAAGAATTGCGAGGTCAACTAGGAGAACGCATACCTGGGGCGTTTGCGATCGCAGCGCGGTCGATGGGCGTAACTGAAGCCGAGTTAAATAAGTTATTGGAAACTGGGCAAGTATTAGCTCAAGACTTCCTGCCTCGCTTCGGGCAACAGTTGCAAATAGAATTTGGGGACGCGGCAGCAGATGCTAGCGGCAACGCTCAAAGTGCGATATTTAACTTGCAAAATACTTTTTTGTCTTTGCAACAAACAATCGGCGAAACGATTGGTCCTGTAGTAGTTACTGCTTTTAACGGTTTTGCTGTTGCGCTCAAGGGTATAGGTTCCGTAATAGATGAAATTGCGATCGCTGTTGGCGCATTAAGTGTTGCTTTATTGGTTAATCTTGGCAGAAGTCTTAAAGCGACGATCGCCAACCTCATCCTTACTAAAGCTGCTGGCGGTACTTTAGCTGGTGCTTTTTCTAGCGTTGCTCAATCCATTAATAATTCATTTTCTGCCAAGTTAACTGTAGGCATTTTTGCTGTAGTTGAAATCGTCAAATTGTTAGCTGACACAGTTAATACAGAGCTTGTTAAATCTTTTGATAGCGCAGCTAAAAGTGCAACTCGCGCTGCCGAACAATCAGCAAAAGCACTTGAAAAAAGAAGTAATACCACTGGTCCGAGCAATGACGAAGAACCGCCAGAAATTAACTTTGTTGACACTTTAACTAGAGGTATATCTAAAGCAAATCCTTTAGTTAAAGGTCTATTTGGCGGTGGCGCTACGGCGCTAGGAGAATTATTAAATAGAGGTGTCAATTTTGCTAAAACGGGAAAAGCTGATTTTTACTCTTATGGCGACTTGCAGCGCGATAATCTAGATGCCTCTTTGGGGTCAGTTAATAGCGGTGCTAATGCCTTAATCGCGTCAGGGCAATTAAATTTAAGTAACTTTAAAAAAAGCCGCTCTCCCGAAATCGAAAACCAACTGCGGACTTTAGAGGATTTACGCCGTCTAATTCAATCTTCTGCCGAGCGGGACTTTTCTTTAAAGGGTCTAGCGGTTCCACCAGAGGTCAAGAAAGATTTAGAGGATGTAACAAAAAAAATCCAAACTCTTAACGAGCAAAGAAGCGATCTAGTTAAACCTGTAACCCAAGACTTAGCTAGAATTGCCAGGCAAATTAGCGATACGAAAGCTTTACTCAAACAACTTGACGATCCAAATGTCGTAGATGCTCTGGGGACTGAAAAGGCTGAAGCGAGGAGAGAACAACTACTTGCCACAATAGAATCTCTAAAAAAGTTCCAATCAACTGCTGAGAAGGCATTGATATCCCTTAAAGCAGACCCCGTACTCGCTTTTACTGATGCTATACGTAAACTAAACGTAGAGCTTGCAAAAAATATTGAAGCCTCATCAAAAGCGTTTCTATCTAAGAAAGAATCGTCGGCACTGACATCTCTTGGTGACTTTAGCACTAATCCTAACGCAAGTAGCGCTGAGGCACTGCGAAATGCCATTGACGAGCGCGATGCAAGGGCAAGTGAAGCAGATGCTTTAAATAGAGATGCTGCTGCTAAAAAAGCAGCATTAGCTACTCCAGAATTTACCAATACTCTTTCTAGATTTGGACTAACTTCAAGTTCCTCAATTGCCGAAGTTCAAGGGGCAATAGATCGCCCTGGCGTTGATGAAGCAGACAAAGCCGTACTTGAAAACATTAAATCCGTGCAGGAAGCAGAAATTAAAGCCTCAGAAAGCCGAATTGCGCGGGCAGAAGCTGAAGCAAGGCTCCGAAAACAAATAGAGGCGAACGCATTAAATTTTATTGCCAAGCGTGCCGACGAATACGAAGCCATTACCCGTAGGAGTGAAGCTAACCGGACGGCTGAAGTTAAAAAGCAACTGAGCGATCGCACAATTACAGAAGAAGCTGGGGCTGAAGCTATAGCTAAAAAACAGTACGAAAGCGCTTATGCAAGACAAATATATTTAAAAGTTGAGTTAGATAATTTGCGCTCATTTTATCAAGCAGGCTACATTAGTGCCGAGACTTTTACAACTAAGGAACGCGAATTAGTAACGAGACAAGCTGAACTAAAGCAACAATTTGAAGAAAGCGGGCTTGCTTTGAGGGAAGCTAATGCTAAACGAATATTAGCTGACTTAGCTGAGATTAATAGTGCTTTTGAAAGCAAAATTACCTTACTCCAAACACAAAGAAATACTGCAATCAAACAATCTCAGCTTAATGGGACAAGTACCGACCAAGCTGGGCGGGATACAACTGACAGCGATCGCCAAGCAATTATAGATAGGATTAAATTAATTAAGGACGAGCAATATCAAAACGAATACTCAGTCAAGAATAAAATTATCGATCAGCGCAACTTTGCAAAGGAACAACGTAGACTAAACCAAGAATTAGCAGTGGCTAATGACAACTTAGCGGCAAACGACTTGCAAAGGGAAAAAGAGTACAGGGAAGAGTTTGATAAAATATTCAGCCGCGAAAGACGTAATGTAGATTTAAATAGTGCAAATTCATCAAACGCGATTGCCCGCGATGCATTTAATGCAACTGTTAATGCTAAAACCCCCTTCGATACTAAAGCATTTGATTTAACAACCGGACGTAGTGAGTTAGAGAATAGAAACTCCGCCTTACTAGACCAATTAAATATTTTAGATCAGCAGATAGAACGAATACCGGACTTACGGTTATCAGAAGAAGAGGCAGCAGAC
>NZ_JBOFLP010000377.1:0-7949 GCF_051657925.1 Chroococcidiopsis sp. | reverse complement strand
GCCCCTACGACAACTTACGACTTAAAATGAATTATTGGTTAATGAAGTCAGAACCAGAAACTTACAGCATTTCAGACCTCGATCGCGATCGCACCACGATTTGGGATGGGGTACGTAACTATCAAGCCCGCAACTATTTGCGTCAAATGCAAGTAGGAGATTTAGCTTTTTTCTACCACTCTAATACTACGCCCCCGGGAATTGTGGGTTTGATGCGAGTTGTCATACCTGAAGTTATCGATCCGACGCAGTTTGACTCTAGTAGCCCCTACTACGACCCAAAATCGGATTCTCATTCTCCGCGCTGGTACACAGTTAAAGTGGAATTTGTCAAGGTTTTTCCTCGATTTATTTCCCTACCTACGTTGAAACAAAAATTTAGCCCAGAAGAACTAGGCGTAGTCAGACAAGGCAATCGATTATCAGTGATGCCCGTTACCGATGCGATCGCCCAGAGAATACTAGCATTGGCTCAGTAAGCTTTGGTCATCGGTCATTTGTCATTTGTCATTGGTTCATTGGTCATTTGTTGACTGACAACTGCTCCTTGCTCCCTGCTCCCTGCTCCCTACTCCCTGCTCACTGATTACTGCTCCCTGCTCAAAACCGCAAAATCTCGCGATCGTAATTGATTGGAGTGGGTTCGATTTCCCAAACTAAGCCTTCGCCCGGAGCGAGGGAGACTTCGACAAATAAACATTCTACAGGTTTACTAGCTGTGTCTTCGTTGCCTTCAAATGCTTGTAAGTCTTCAGTTAATAACCGTAGTGTAAATCCGGCAGGAATGGAATCCCCCATAGCATGACGTAACTCAAATCGCCAGACTCCCCCTGTACGAGGCATGACTCGTAATTCGTACTGCTGCTGGGCAATAATCATGTGGCGAGTCAGCAAAACTTCTGGAAAAAATTGTGTCGTCCCCCTCGCAGCCGCCACGACCGCTGGTTGCCAGGTGCTTTGTCCCCATCCCATCTGTCTTGCTGCGTCCGATACTCCGGTTTGCAGCCATTCTAAAACCGACCACTGTTCGGGATGTCCCAAACGGTGATGGTAAAGTTTATGTCGCCAACCGCCATGCGAGATCAACGCACCCCACAATTGAAACGGTACTGCCAAGCGCGGACTAACAACTTCCAAGTTTCCCAGGCGGGGAATTAAATTTTCTACCTGTGCTAAGGGAATGACGGGTAAAGTTGCAACTGTTCGGCGTGTCGTTTCAGTAATACCGAGTTGTCTACCTACCCACAACACGCTCATGTTTTGAATTACATGGGCTTCATCTAGGCAATAGCTGCGGTCTTGGGAATCGTAGCTACCATTTTGTTTGAGTTGTTCGTGGGTAGCATAACCCCAAACTCTAATAGATGCACAATCGGGATCTACTTGTACGCCAAAGTAATAATCGGCAACCCAGTCGGGAATGTCTACCCATTCTTGAGGCACGCGCAGTTCGCTTAAGTCAATTGTCTCTGTAGGAATTAAGACTATCCGCATCCTGTCCCAAGCTACGCCCGTTCCATTGACGAATTCCCAGATGCTAGGTAGAGCGGTGAAACTCGGTACAGCCAAAGCTTTACCAGCGTGTTCTTCCCGCAACCAGGGTAAAATAGTTTGGAGGCAAACTTGATTGAGATAGGCGTTCCAACGACTGCTGGGATGAGAACAAGCTTGGCTGCGCTGCCATGCCTGCGATCGCACCAAATCGGACACTTCCAGCCACACCTGTGTCGGATCGGTCAAAGTTAGCGAGTTAGGATCGAAGGTCATGAGGTAGACTCCATGAGCGAGGAGGGACGGCGGTAATGTACCTGCAACCATTCCTCTAAAACTGTGTTGATATTATTGAGTACCTCTGATGTCAGAGTAATATGCAATGTCTCTTGACTCCATTTTGCCAAAGCCAGTAACAAACTTTCCCTAGCTCTAGTGAGGCGGCGAGAAACTGTATATTGTTTGGTATCGATCGCCTTGGCAATTTCCTGTTGCGTCAGTCCCTGTCCGTAGTACATTTGCATAATTGTCTGCGCTTGCGAGTCCAATTTGGCGATCGCTTCTGCTAAAACTGCCTGCATCTGAGTTTGTCGCGATTGCTGTTTTTTCTGTTCTTCAACAGCGATCATTTCATTGAGATAATTATCTTGCTCGAAGCTACCTAGATCGTCGAGAAATGCTCCTGATTCTTGCCCTGGTTTAGGAGCATCGATCGATACGAGTGAGGGATAAAGGTAAGACCGTGCGGCTTTGGCACAGGCAACGAGCCATTTTTCTAGCGTCTGAGCGTTACATTCTGCCCCTGATGGGTGGAGTTGGGTAATGCGTTCTTGATTGTAAAGTTTGGCGATCGCCTCCCAAGTCTCAGATTCCGGTTTGGGCAGCTGGCGGGTTCCCGTGGGGTGCGTCGGGACGTAAAGTGTTTTGAAGCAGTTCCAGGCAAGGACATAACGATTAATCACCTCTACACCCAGTCCGGTATTTTGTAAAGACTCTACCAGTCTTTTTTGACTTAAACGACGCAACAGCGACCAATTTGTCGAGATATCAACTTCCTGCTGTTGGCGCAGCAAATCTTTCAGGACGCTGCTAAAAATTGCACTGGCATAGTTTTTAAACCCGTAACCCAATTGAGGGTTAAAGCCTTTTAAGACCTTATCAAAGCGGGCGAGCGCCATTTGAAAGCAATCGGACAGGGTGTATTGAGATGAAGTAAAGCTGGCGCTAGTTTTATGTGCCGTCCAGTAGCACACTTCCTGCAAGTAAGCGGTAAGGTGCGCCTTAGCTAAACTCTCAGGCTGAGTTTGCCACAATTTATACCAGTAAAGAACCCAATAGTTTTCCGCCGCCTCCATTTGCGGAGATTGTGCCAGCCTAGCTTGCATACTCCGCCGCAAGTGCGGGTCGCTGACCCAAGCACGGAAGCGGTCTGCGTCAAATTGCAGAAAGGTCGAAAAGATTTCGATAATGCCTTGACGGGGACGCATGAATCAATCGCTCACGTTAGTTGCATAACACAGCAGAAGTAAACCTATCAAATAAATGAAGGTACTTAACCACCTATATAAATAAAACCCACCAGTTCAACCTAATTTCAGTATTACAAAAGGAGAGATCCCTATGTTCGCACCAATCGTACTCAAAAGTAATATCTGCCAATGGTTAGAAAGTCTAGAAATTCACAATCCCAAATTCGCTCATCTGTTTTGTCAGTTAATTCCCGCACGGTGTCCTTTTGAACGGACAATAACCTGCTTTGGGCGCACGCTGGTTCACATTCCACCTCTATGTAAGTTAAATCCTTTCTACGAACAGATCGTTTACCTCCGCTTCAAGTGCCTGTGCTTCCTAGCAGACGAGTGCGGTGAAGATGTTACAGTTTATTGTTAAACGGCGGGAGTCGGCAGTCGGGAACTAGCTGACCAATGACCAATGACCAATGACGAAACAAGTAATGACACAGATTGGGTTATGGATGCGAAAGAGAATTGCTAGCACTGTCCCAGGACTATTGTGGATGCATCTGGTGCTAGCGCAAAACGAGCTATTAACCCGTGCTGAAGTCTTATAAATTAGATACCTTGTATACAGCGCGATCGCGGACAGATTTACGCTTCCTCTGCTAGTTGGGATAAGGCGATGAAAGGGATGTAAAAGCGATCTGACCCATCATCTCCTACTCGGCACAGATGGAAAACCCTGAAATACATTCTGAGGATCTATTGAAATATCTTTCGGTTCTTCTTTAACAGTACACGGTACGATCTGCTCGAAACCAGGTGGGGGTTCTGTTTCTTCGCGGAATTGATCTTCTAAAGCTGCGATCGCCTGATTTCGGACTGTCAGAATCGTATTTTGTGCTTGTGGCGGGAGGCTATCGCTCAGTGTTTCCTCCGCCGTGCCTAAGTCAGCCGCTAGATTGCAGGCTTTGTAAAATCGCCTCAAGCTCATATCTTTTACAGCTGTCAATTCTCCTTGTTTCACAGCCGTGCGCTGTCCCGCATCTAAAACTACTACGCCTTCACCCCCAGAAGTTGCAACAGTCACGGGAACTTGGGGGTTTTCGGTCAAAACTCCAATCGATGTCATGTGTTTATCTGAGTTATGTTGCACCCATACAGCTGTTCCCGGCGCTGTGACTACAGCTTCTGGTGTCACGACAGTACCGCTCTCATCTCCAGGTGGAAAAATAAACAAGCCAGTACCGTTACGCAACTGAAAACTACGACTACCAGGTACAAAGCGAAAAATAGCATTTCCCCCTAACCGCACCAGCGAACCTTCATTAAAAACTAAATCTGCTCTAGCGAGGGGATCGGTTTTGACTGCATCTAGAGGCTGAACCATGTCTGCAACTTGCGCCGATCGCGGCGGTTGGTTTTTCAGCCATAATTGGACTCGATTTACTAATTTATAAATTTCTGCTTGGGTTAATAAATCTGACTGCGCGATCGCTAGACTGCCGAACATGCCTACCAGACTACCAGCGATAAATCCTGGCGCGAACGAACGTTGCCACCATTTCATCACAATCATCTTCTCCTTAACTTGACTGTAATTGACTGCCGTCAGGAACTTATACAACTCAGGAACTTATACAACGCGGTCAAAGTCTTGTACTGACAGATTGGCAGGGAGCAGTTATCAGTGACCACACCCCACACCCGCATCGATCGCACCACTGATAACTGATAACTGACTGACAGCTAAGTGCAAAGGAAGGAAATACTATGAAAATCGATCGCATCCTCAAAACTGGTTGCAGCGGTTTAATTTTAGCTGCAAGTTTCGGATGGTTTTGTCTGCCTGCCCAAGCCGATAAAATTATTCAAATTAACACGCAAATTACCGGACAGGATGGTAATAGCAATACTTCGGTACAACAATCCTCTCAAACTGCCGAAATTGATAAAAAAGGGATTAAAACTAAACTCGATCGCTCCGGTGACTACGATTATTTGCACGATTCCTCCGAGTCTTCTCGCCAAGACAAGCTTAATCGAGGAAATAACCAATCGACTCATCGGAACGATAAGAAAAATCCTTCAGTCGATCGCAACATTATGATTTACCCCCGCTAGTACCTTTGGGGATTTTAATTCGAGTTTTAGATGACTCATTTCGGAGCGCTAGTAGCGACAGCCAGTTTTCAATGCTCTGGCGCGATCGCGTCAAATGCTTGGATATCTTGCGATCGCCGCTTTTTTTCTCTCTGGTCTCAAAAAAATTTTGCTTTCTTTCCGAAATGAGGCACAACTTTTCTGATTAACTGTAATAGTGATGCAGCAAGTAACCAAAAACACTTGCTCGTCTGTGGAACAAATCTCTAAAAACCTCCGACATGAAGGCTATCGTCCTTCTGACGACAACAACCAAGTGCAAGTGAAGTAATAAAAATGACAAACAAAAATCTCAGAACCAATCTTAACGCCGGACTCAAAACAGGTTTAGTTGGATTAATAGCTGCCGCTGGCTTTGGTCTAATTGCTCTGCCCGTCAAAGCTGACGAAATTAACCAAGGTAACACGCAAACCACGGGACAGGAAGGCTACAGAAATACTTCTGTCAACCAAAATACTCAAACGGGTGAAATTGAGGAAACTGAAACAAGATTTGGTCGTCCAGATCGTAGAGAAGGTCGTCCCGATCGCAACTCCATCAACCAAGGCAACGACCAACTCACCGACCAATATGGTGATGGCAATACTTCTGTCAACCAAAACACTCAGGATGCTCGGATTCGCCGCGACCGCTTTGAGGTTCGCGATCGCTAGATCATCCTAATTCCCATCCTGCAATAGGTTGGGTCGTGCTCCTCACACACACCTGTAATGCGATCGGATATGACGACCCTCAACTACAGAACCAATCTCAGAAACCGATCTTAGTCGAAGGAAGTCGCCCACATGCTACACACCACTTCACATCCAGAAGTGAAGAGAATTTTCTCAACTTGTTTGCTCGGTCTTGTTGCTGCTACCGGAATTGGATTGAATTCCCTTCCCGCGCGTGCCGATGTCACCAGTCGTAGCAGTTCTTCTAACAGTGCAACAGCGAGCGATGGTGGCAGCGTCAACCAAACCACTCGGCAAACGAATATCATTCACAGTGACGGTTCGGGAAATCATACATCAACTCAAAATTCCCGTGTCAGTGGCTCTGCAAGCGGTGAAAACAACCGCATAGATCAACAAATCGACCAATACAGCGACCAAGATCGACGTGGTGACAGCACGAACAGTACCACCAGACAAAACGCTCAAAGCGATGCTGTGACGAACGGAACCGATAACCGCATCCAGCACAAGATCGACCAATTCATTCGACGAAGATAAGAATTTGGTGTAGAGACGTTACATGTAACGTCTCTACACTCCGACAACTAACAACTAAGTGCAAAAAGAAGGAAAAACTATGACAACCATCAAATCTACTGTTAAAGCCGGTCTAGTGGGAATTATTGCTGCTGCTGGCTTTGGATTGCTGGCTCTGCCTGCCAAAGCAGACGAGATTAACCAAGATTCAGTCCAAACCACAATACAAGAAGGAAATAACAACACTTCTGTTAACCAAAGCACTCAAAACGCTGAAATTGATAAATCTGAAAGAAGATTTGGACGGCGTGGTGGTGCAGAGCGTTCGAGAGATGTTATCAATCAAACTTCCGATCAATTGACCGATCAATTTGGTAGCGGTAACACTTCTGTCAACCAAAATACTCAAGATGCTCGGATTCGCCGCGATCGCGATGTATTTCATCGTCGTTAAGTGGTAGTTAATGGTTGAGAGATGACGGCTAGCTCTCATCTCTCAACCGCAATTATTAGTGCAGGTATCTGCTCATGATGAACAAAAAATCGATTTCAGTCTTGGTTGCCTCTATTTTCCTAGTGTTACCAATGGAAATGGCAAAAGCAGGCAACGTAGAAATTCGGTCGAGCAACGGGGGGTCAACGGTTGTTCGAGGTGACGACATCCGCGTGACCAACGGCAATTCTCAAGTTACAATTCAACGCAATCGCCCAGCCGTGAGAAGTAGCAACCGCTGGCGGCGGATCTACAATACTCGTACCAGACGCAGCCCGTGGAGTGTCAGCCCCCAAGTCCGGCGGACGCAAACCAGTTGTAGAGGTGGTAGTACATACAGTCACCAAAGTTCTTCCACGACAACTTCTTCTGGTGGTGGAGTCAGCCGCACTCAAACTTCTTCCACGACCTCTTGCAGATAGCCGAGCAATTCTTTGATATTTACTTTTCTTCGGTAAATAGGAGCTAAAAGTGCGGTTCAAATTCTGGGTGCTCGGCTTACTTAGCATTTCCACTTCTTTATCTGTGGCTGCTTGTGCGATCGAGCAACCGCGTGCAATTGATAATTCTCAAGTTCTTAGAACTCGAACTGATTGTAACAAAGGTAATTACAGCCACCAGCGATCGCAGACCACTGTTTCTTCTGGTGGCGTTTCTCGCACCTACAGTTCTTCATCAACAACGTGCGAATAAAACTACAAATCAGCATTCACATCAGGAGGAAAAAGTGAGATTTATGAGATTTAAATTTTTGTCCCTTGGTTTATTTTCCCTTTCTACTGTATTAGCTTTAGGTACGACAACAATTAAACCCGCCCAAGCTGTATGTACTGCAACTGACGTGAACGTGCAAGTTGGCGTATCTAGAGAGCCAGCCGAGCAAAACAACGAAGCTAGCGCCGAGTTTGACGAAAATTGCTACAACAACAATAGTACTCATACGTCTACTCAAGTCGGTCAAGGCGATCGCGTCAGACAAAATCGCCGCAGCGAACATAAACTAGGTGGTCGTGAAGGCGACAACAAATTGCGCGAAATGGGGATAGATACTCCAAATATTTATACTCCTGTCGATGTTCGCGTGAATGTACCTACTCCAGAAGGAGCTTTGGAACGCCGTTAAATCAGTTGTCAGTTATCAGTAGGGTGGG
>NZ_JBOFLP010000376.1:0-18647 GCF_051657925.1 Chroococcidiopsis sp. | reverse complement strand
AATCGTAGAAATGAGTTTTACAGCCTACTAAGCGTATTAGAGTAGGTTAGTAGTGCGATCGCGCGTTCTCTGTAGAATACATCTTTTTCTTAAACAAGTATTAAGTATTGAAGCCTCTTCCCGTAGAATTACTGAATTATGACTTTGTTAATTGGGAAGTAGATGAGATCTCTCCGTGAAATTGCGCTTGAGTACTCCAAAGGGGTAGCGTTAAATAGCTATGTCAGGGTGCTAAATCTACCTAACTAAAAACTTTTTGTAATAACTAGTAATGGAGGCGATCGCTCTTACATAAGAAGTGGGTAATTTAGAGCTATCTTTTACCCACGGTTTCTATATGCCAAAAAGACGAATCGAACGGATAGCTGCTGTGATATCAATTGTCTCATTCGGTGGCTCAATGATTTTTGGAGCTGTGCAGGCTGTTAGCAGTGGATTGAATCAGGATCGAGAGATTCGTCCAGCAGTAGCTTCGGCGGAGCCATCATCAGTATCGTTACCAAAATCTGAAATGCAGGCTCAAGCACGGGAGTATGAACTTGTTTTAAAAAGCGAACCGGATAATCAGTTTGCATTAGAAGGATTGGTGCAAGTTAGACTTCAGATGCGCGATCGTAAAGGAGTTGTTCAACCTTTGGAAAAGTTAGTTAAACTTAATCCTACTAAGCAGGAGTATAAAACATTATTAGCACAAGTAAAGCAAGAATTAGGCAATAAAACAAAAGTTCAAAGCTAAAGGTTAAGATGTTTCAGAGACTAGAGCGATTAAGCGATAATTTGTGAAATTGGTAGAATACAATCAATAGTTAATAACTATTAACCATTAACCATTAACAGCCCTTCTCAAAATTTCACAACTGAAACAGGCTCGCTGATTTAATCTTTTTGAGGGAGTTGAACTGATAATCCTCCTTGAGGTGTAATAGCTACTTTACCTCCCAAAGATTGAATGCGATTGATAGCTAACTTACGGACGCGCTCGTCAATTGCGTTGTTAAATACCATAACCCAAGCACTAACTTTTGCTGATTTACTTAATGGATTTTTTTCTAGAAATTTAGCTGTTTGTCGAGAAATAACAATGACACTTTTACTTTCTTCATCTGAATAAATACTTGCCCAATTTGCTGCTGTTTCAAATGATTTTTTTGCAGATGTGGCGTTGTCTGTAAATAACAATTCGTTCATTCCTTTGTAGCGCCAGACATAGTACGATTTAGGTGGAAACTGAGCTGACATATGTTTTAAGCCTTGTTCCATCAATGCTATTGTTCTCTCTGGCATTCCAGCATACATAGTTGTACTACCAGAAAGGAAAGGGTAAGCATGGAGAAAATAAGGATCGCGATCGATGATGACTTCAAAAAATTCTGGACTGAGGCTATAACCAGTTTTATCGCGAACTGTGTCGTCGCCGAAGTAAATCAGGAAGCTAATAAATGTCCAATCAGAAACTAAGTTATTAAACCCAAAGCTAGGTAGTTTACGTAAGACTTGAAGGCGTTGTTTTTCTACTTCTAGTTCTTGATTGAGTTGTGCTATTGAGGTGGTTTGTGCTTTGTTACTCAATTTGTTTAATTGTGGTAGCTGTAAAGCACCGATTGCGATCGCACTTAATAATATTGCGATCGGCGTGCCTAGAAACTGAGATAGATTTTGTCTAGCTAAAGTAATCATTTTTACTTGAGTTTTAGTAAGATAGTCTATCTATTTATATCTGTTTTAACACGATTGCTAAGTTTTGGATCTTATCGAGTTGCTTTGTTAAAAAGATCGTTGTGACTAGAGCTACTGTAGCCATCTCTAAAAGTTTTGTAAACAAATTAGAGAAATGCGATCGTTTCTCAAAAAGAAGTGGGCAGTATATACCTATCTTCTAGTCATGGTTTTTGAATACACAAATACGAATCGAATAAACGATTAATCTTGCATCAATTGACGTACATAAAGGAGTAATACTTTTCAGAAAATATCATTAGCAGCAAACTTCTCTAATTGAAATAAAATACTTCAAATAGACTCATAAATATATCATGTAAGCAAGAATACAAGACATTATTAATGTAAGTACAATACTAGCCTGGTAAGCTATATAGTAATGACTTTTGCGAAAGTAATAGCACGTAATAAGTTTTCTCGTTAAAAATTAAATTATCGTTAGGTATATCATACTGAGTACAAATGAGAGTCATATGATAAATGAATCTGCAAGTGTTGGTAATTTTCATGAGAAATCAGAACAGCTACTTGTGCATAAACTTGTACGGCAAGGAATGCTAGTTTTTGATGTTGGGGCAAATGTAGGAAATTATACATTTTTATTTAGTAAACTTATCAGTGATTCAGGAAAAGTATATTCATTTGAACCAACATATACCACCTTTGAAAAACTGAAATGCAGAGTAGAAAAAAGTGGTTCAACTAATATTAATCTTATAAGAAAAGCTGTATATTCTCAAAATAAAAACATTGAGTTTAATCAATTTCCTGAAAAATATTCGACGTGGAATAGTATAGGTAAACCTCGGATGTTAGATCCGCAAAATACTAATAACTACGTTCCTATAGTTCAGACGGAGATAATCGAAGCTATAACGCTTGACTCTTTTTGCCATAAACATGATATTCAAAAGATTGATTATCTAAAAATTGATGTTGAAGGAGCAGAAAGTGATGTTTTACAGGGTGCGAATAATCTCTTAAAAGCAAAGGCTATTTGTTTTATTCAATTTGAAATTTCTCAGAAAATGTTGGATGGCTTCAACAGAAAAGCCAAAGATACTTTTGATATTTTATATACAAACGGCTATGAGTGCCATCGAATTCTTCCAGATGGAGAGATTGGAGAAGAGGTAGTAGACTCTAATTCTTTTTATGAAAATTATATTGCTTTTCCTTCATTACCAATACATTTTTTAACAATCGTCCTTAACGGTGAACCTTTTATTCGTTACCATATTGACATATTTAAGCAACTACCATTCAGATGGCACTGGCATATCGTTGAAGGTGTAGCAGAATTGAAGCATGACACAGCATGGTGTCTTCAGTATGGAGGCAAAATTACAAATAAGCTTCATAGTAATGGACTTAGTTATGATGGCACGACAGAGTATCTAAACGAACTAGTACAGCAACACCCTGAAAATATTACTGTCTATCGAAAACCGGAAGGAGAGTTTTGGAGTGGCAAAAGAGAGATGGTCAATGAGCCATTATCTAATATCAATGAAGACAGTTTACTATGGCAAGTAGATGTAGACGAGTTATGGACAATTGAACAGATTTGTACTGTGCGGCAAATGTTCGTTAAGAATCCTGATAAAACAGCTGCATATTACTGGTGTTGGTATTTTGTTGGGGAAAACATTATTATTAGTACTCGTAACTGTTATGCTCAAAATCCTCAACAAGAATGGCTACGTACTTGGAGATATAAATCAAGTGCTGTCTGGTTAGCTCACTCGCCCCCTATACTAGCTGAACCTCTGCCAAATAGTCAATGGAGGAATATAGCAACAATTAATCCTTTTACGCATCAAGAAACAGAAAAACTAGGTTTGATTTTTCAGCATTTTGCTTATGTAACACCAGAACAATTGCAATTTAAAGAACAATATTATGGTTATAAAAATGCAGTTTCTAAATGGCAGAACCTGCAAGCACAAACTCGATTTCCCGTGCTTCTGCGTGAGTATTTTTCTTGGGTTAGAGATGGAACTCAGGTAGACAAGGCAAGTTCGTGCGGTATAATACCAATCGCACATAAGAGAGATAATAGCGATACTTGGCAGTTTCTCTCATCTGAAGCATTGAATAAACTAGCTATCAAGCAAATAAAGATAACTCCAATTATCATTGTTGACGGTCTATTTTTCCAACTTTATAAGACTGGTATTGCAAGAGTTTGGCGATCGCTATTGGAAGAATGGGTAAATAGTGGTTTTGCTCGGCATCTTATTGTCCTAGATCGTGCTAAAACCGCTCCAGCTATTGCCGGAATTAAGTATCGCTCTGTACCAGCTTATGATTATGGTAATACAGATGCTGATCGCGCTATGCTTCAGCAAGTTTGTGATGAAGAAAATGCCGATTTATTTATTTCTAGTTACTACACCACACCTTTATCAACTCTATCTGTGTTTCTAGCACATGACATGATTCCAGAACTTATGGGAGCAAATCTAAATCATCCCATGTGGCGAGAGAAACACTATGGAATTCAACACGCAACTGCTTATATTGCGGTTTCAGAACAGACAGCGCGTGACCTCGTTAAATTCTTCCCCGACATTTCTCCAGAATCTGTAACAGTTGCACAAAATGGAGTAGATCGCCAAATATTCTCACCAGCTGATTCTGACAAGATAGATCGGTTTAAAACAAAGTACGGTATTTACAAACCATACTTCCTCATAGTTGGTGCTGGTGCTGGTTATAAGAATAGTATTTTGTTCTTGAAAGCTTTTGCTCAACTTCATAGCAAGCAGGGATTTGATATTGTCTGTACGGGAAGCGGGTATATATCTGGTGTTGATTTTAGAATTTATACATCAGGTAGTACCGTGCATATGCTGCAACTCAGTGATGAGGAATTGAGCATTGCTTATTCTGGTGCTGTAGCGTTAGTTTATCCCTCGAAGTATGAAGGATTTGGCTTACCTGTTCTGGAGGCTATGGCTTGTGGGTGTCCAGTGATTACTTGTCACAATGGAGCCATTCCTGAAGTCGCAGGAGAAGCAGCTTTATACGTGAATGATGAAGATGTAGATGGACTTGCAAATGCTCTTTGTGAAGTACAAAAGCCTATAGTTCGCAATTCTTTGAGCTTTGCTGGACTACAACAAGCGCAAAAGTTTTCTTGGTCAAAGATGGCTGAAATAATAAGTTCTGCTTTGATGAATACTACTCTTCTATCACTAAATTTGAGAGAGATTAACTATATTATCTTTCCAGATTGGTCGCAATCGGAAGAGACAATTAGTGAAGAATTAGAGCAAGTAATTAGAGCGATCGCAACTCATCCAGATAGTAATAAAATCACTCTCCTGGTCAATAAAGGAAATTTGGATGAAGAGGAAGTTGGTCTAATTTTATCTAGTGTCAGTATGAATCTGCTAATGCAGGAAGATTTAGATATTTCAGACAGCGCGGAAATTTCTTTGATAGGACAGTTGAGTGAAGTGCAATGGCAAGCCTTGTTACCTCACATTCAAGCTCGAATTATTCTGGAAAATGAAGATCGAGAGGCGATCGCTCACGTAAAAGCAGAAAATCTGCCTTTTTGTGAACTAGATAATTGTTAGCCCTCTCGCTGCCTAGCTCTGTTGCTCTGTTTACAACTCTGATGCTGAAAGCCGTCCTTCAACTGGCTTATACTCATCTTCTAATAACCAAGTTTGAGCTTCATCGTAGGTTGCGCTGCTGAAGACAACTTTATAATTCTCAGCCGGATCGTACACGCGACAGCTTCCTGCTGGATTGCCTAGCAGCAGCAGTATGTAAGGAGGAGATAGCATCGGATCGATCCAGACTTCAACAAAATTCCATTCACTCTTGGCTGGGTCGAGTGCGGGGGATGACATGGTATCTGATTTTCTGCATCAATTTTCACCTCTCCTTGGCTGTATTATAGAGTAGTACAGGCTATAAATATGATGAAACAATTGTGAGCATCGAACAAGCTATCGTTGAGAATCTACGAGTCCTACCTTTAGAAAAGCAGCAGGAAGTTCTAGACTTTGTAGAATTTCTCAAGACTAAAAGCCGATTAAAAGTTACTCGTCGTAGTATTAAAGGACTCTGTGCAGATTTAAAAATTCATATTACAGAAGAAGACATTGCCGAAGCACGGCAGGAAATGTGGGAAAGCTTTCCTAAAGAGGATTTTTAATGACCTCTGTAGTCGCAGATACACACGCGATAATCTGGTACTTAGTGGAACCAACTCGATTATCAGCAAATGCTTTATTAGCTCTTGATAGAGCCACCAATACAGAGCAGTCTATTGGTATATCTGCTATCTCAATTGTTGAAATATTTACCTAGTAGAACGGGATAGATTACCAAAGCTTGTCCTTCAACGCTTGCTTAATGTTTGTGATGCCAGAGATGCAGCAGTTGTTAGCATACCGCTTAGCCGTGCCATTGCCGAAACTATCCATCAAATACCTCGTGATTCTGTACCGGATATGCCCGATCGCATTATTGCAGCAACAGCACTATACCTAAACTTACCGCTAGTCACCCGCGATCGCAAAATTCAGTCTTTAGAAGAAGTTCAAATAATTTGGTAGTTGTTAATGCTGATGGATGAGATTAGACAAAATTAACCTCAACATACCTTTGCCACATCTGTTTGTAAGCTTTCTCCATTTCTTGGGTAAACTGCTTAGCATTCCACAAAGGAGATGTTTGCCTCGACTGTCTCAGTTTCCAAGCAACTTGTTGCCTAAGGGTAGGAGCTGTGCCTAATTTTACGCCCCATTCTATGTATTCCTCATCCGTCCAAGCAATACCTTCGGTTACACCAACATTCATCATAAAAGTGTAACTATTGCGGGCAGCAAATTGTTGACCTACTTTTGTGACTAGAGGTATACCCATCCACAATGTTTCTAGAGTTGTAGTTGCGCCGTTATAAGGATAGGTATCTAACACTACATCTGCAATTCCTAAATTGGCACGATGCACAAATTCGCTCGGATCTCTAGACAAAAACTTCAATCGCTCAGGATTGACTCCTTCGGCTTCAGCAACTTGCGTGAAAAATTTACGCACAGTGTGTTCGTCAGCCTTACCCTTAATTAAGAAATAGCTATTGGGTACTTGGCTGAGAATTTGCATTTGCAGTCGTACAGTATCTGGATGGCGCTTATAGCCTGTCTGAGAACTTAAGTAGATTACAGCATCTGAGGGAATTTCTAAATGTTCTCGGCGGAGAGTCGGTACGCCAACTTCAAAGCCATCTACTGCTACATAAGTTTGAGGTAAACGCCAGATTTTTTCACTGTAGTAATCTTGAGCATTTTCAGGTAATACGTAAGGATCGGCAATGTAGTAATCTATTGCTGGAAGTCCTGAAGCATCCCAACCTAACCATGTTACTTGTACAGGTGCGGGTTTAAGAGCCATGACTTGACAAGTCGTGTCTAAGGTCAGACTATCTAAATCTACTAGAATATCTATTTCGTCTGCTTTGATTTGAGTTGCTGTCTTTTGTGGTTCAACTCCAAATGTATGAACGCAATCTACTTGTTTTTCAAACCATTGATAGCCTTCAGCTTCTTGATAAATTAAATAAAGATTAGTTTGAAATGCTTCTCGAGCATAGTATTGGAATAACCAACGACTCAGCCAACCAACTGAATGCCCTTTAAGAGTATGGGCAACGTAGCCTATTTTTAGCTTTTTAGTAGCTGTAATAGAATTAGTCCAAGTCTGAACAACAGAAGTACTTTTTGCCTGAAAATTATTTTGAAAGATTCGAGCAATTTGATTCTGTAAAGGGCGATTTTCTTGCGGTCTATCTTCAATGTATGGCAAGAAAAAGTTAGCAGTTAAGATATGGCTGTCGAGATATAAGGATTCATCAGGATGTTGTAGTAGTTCTGGAATTAAAGCTTTGTGACGTTGGACAATATTTTCTAAATCTAGCCAAGAACCCGCACTGAGAATGGCGCGAAGTAATATATAACTGCCTTGAAGTTGCCAATATGGACTTTGACAGTTCTGAAAAAAATGTTTTGCTGTTTCTATTGCTGCTTGATGACATCCAGCTTTGGAATGAAAACAAGATAAATGTCTGAGCGCTTCTGGATGTTCTGAGTTTAATCGCAAACACAACTGAGCTAAATCGGTAGCAAAGTCCGGTCGATCTAATTGATGAGCTATTTTTACTGCGATTGGCATCACAGTATCAATGAAAGCCGCAGGTGTATCTGTATAATGAGGGAGGCAAGATTCAGCAAATGATAAACTTGCTGGAATGGGATAATCAACCAACTTTTGTAGCGTTTTGAGTAACAGATTTAAATCTATTTCTATTGATGAAACTTGCTGAATTAATGTATTAACCTGCCAGTCTGCTATGTCTTGAGATGTTATATTATCTAAATCTAAGCCTAGCTGAATTATCTGGAGGATATTATCAATATAGGTTGGAGTAATTTCGCGAATATGCTGCCGAATTAGCCAACTCAATTGGAGATTTTCTGTTTCTAATTGCCGTTGAGCTTCGGTGTTGAGAATCTGAACGAGTTCTTCAGTCCATTGTTTGGTCTCCTCGTCGTTAGCTTCAGCCATTGCTAACAGCCAAGTTGTTTGGGCAGCTTCTTCTTGTTCTTGAAGTAGATAAGCTAACCCTAAGTACCAGTAATGGCTAATAAATTCAGGTTCATCGGCAATTGCCCGTTCGTATAGACTAGCAAGTTGATTATATTTACCTTGTGTTAGTAGATTGCTAGTTTGTGTCTGTAAGTTTAGTGCAAAGACCATATTTTATTGAGTGATAGCAAGAATTTTATTTGCAAGATTCAATTGCTATTTTAGTCTCGTTAGATATGAACGTACAAATCTGTAAAATAAGTTTGAAAACACCGAGAAATTAGACTAATTTTGTCCGAGTTCTACGTTACTACCACAAGCATTAGTGCCTGGACGACCAGATATAGGTAATGAGGTAATGTTGCCTGCTGAGGCAGATTCACAGATAATGCCAGAAATGATTTGTTTCTGGTTGCCATCGGCATATCTTTCAACTACACCAACATAACCTTTAAGCATTGTATCGGATGTAGTTGCATTTACCGTACCAAGTGACGTATTACCGGAAAGATTGTATGTGTAGTTGGCTGTTGAACTAGGTAAGCCAATGGATAATTCACTCATAGCATTGGCAAAATAACCTTGAGTTAACCAATGAGTAGATTGAGCAGCATTGATATGAGCGATACTTGATTTTGCTTCAGCTTGTTTGGCTTTGGGAATTTCATTTAAAATCGTCTTCATCCCAATTACCGATAGAATTCCAAGGATGATGATAACGACAAGTAATTCAATGAGAGTGAATCCAGCGTTCTGATTTTGGTGATGAAGTCTTATATATTGATACGTCAATATTAGCTGAGATTTCATAGTATTTCAGAAAAGAGAATCGCTTGTTTGAATTAATAGTATATAAAGCAAGAAACTATTCTTAAAGACAAGGGTAACTCCATGAAGAGTTACCCTTTCAACACACAATACAATTAATAGTAAACTGAGAACAGCTTACTTAACCGACTTAAAGTTAGTTCCACATGCAGCAGCAGTTTCTAAAGTGGTTTGAGTTGTATCAAGATCTGGATAATCGGGATCGCCAGTTCCAGCAACATCAGCTTCACAAGCAACAGTAGCAATCACGCTGTTGCTGTTGCCATCTTTGAAAAATGCGTTACCACCACGGTATCCTTTCATGGCGCTGTTAGCGGCTGTTGCTTTAATACCAGCTGTGTCGTCACCTCCTATTACATTGTATGTATAGTTAGCGGTAACAGTTGGTAATCCCAAAGCCAGAGTACTCATGTCTCCAGCAAAGTCGTTATTAGTGTTTCTGTGCAGAGCTTGAGCGTTGTTGACTTGGCTCATTGTGGTCTTAGCTTCAGCTTGCTTCGCTTTAGCGGTTTGGTTCAGGAAGTTGGGTAGAGCAATAGCTGCTAGAACACCGATGATGATAACAACAACCAATAATTCAATCAGGGTGAAACCTTCGTTACTGTCTTTCTTTTTGCCGAGGAGGAATTGGAGGTATTTAACTTTTAGATCGGATTTCATGATTCTAGTTTCCTTAGTGGGGGGTGAAGTGTGTGGCTCATTGCCTTGTTACAAGTAACTTACCCCCGTCTAAATCAGATCATGTCACCTATTTTCAAAATTCAGTGGTTACACACAGTTTGGGGGGAGAAGGGGAAAACTTTATATTGTTTTAATATAAGTTTGTTATAGATGGCGTGAATATTACGTAGTTCTCGATCCCCCCAACCCCCCTTAAAAAGGGGGGCGAATAGAATTTGCGTCTACACAAACAAAACCCGCCTGGGTTTCAAGCGCGATCGCCTGTCGGGGAAGTAGGGATGCGATCGCCCTTCGGTGAAGTGAGAATGCGATCGCGCCTTTTAGTGAAGTAGGGATGCGATCGCGTCAAAACTAACTCATTAGAATATGCATAGGATATTGGGTAGGAGAGCAAGATGAATACATCTATTCTGGATTGCGTGGTTGAGCAATTGAAAGATATGCCTGAGAATTTACAGCAGCAAGTACTTGAATATGCGCGTGCTTTAGCAGGTTCAAAAATTCAAGGTGTTCCAGGTCAGCAACTACTGCGTTTTGCAGGCGCAGTACCAACGGACGATATACACCTAATGCGGGAAGCTATTGAACAAGGCTGCGAGCAGGTTGACACCAGTGAGTGGTAAATACCTGCTGGATACTAACATCATCATTGCACTCTTTGCCGATGAGGTAGCGGTCAAAAGCAATCTTGCACAAGCAGATGAAGTCTTCATATCAAGTATTGCCATTGGCGAGTTGTGTTATGGTGCAAGAAAATCAAGGCGCTCAAAAGAGAATTTAGAACGGATTGATGAGTTGGTAGCCACTACTGCTGTACTTGGATGTAATATACAAACCGCTCGTTATTACGGGGAAGTTAAGAATAAATTGCGTCTCAAAGGCAGACCATTACCTGAAAACGATATCTGGATTGCAGCACTTGCGCTTCAGTATAATTTGACATTAGTTACACGCGATGCTCACTTTCAAGAAGTTGAAAACCTTCAAATAATCGCTTGGTGAGAAATTGCAAGGCACGATCGCCCTTTAGTGAAGTGAAAATGCGATCGCCTGTTGGTAAAGTGGAAGTGCGATCGCCTGTCGGGGAAATAGAAATGCGATCGCCTGTGGGACGTATTGAAGAGAATGCGTTTCTCTAGCGAACGCAATACAATATTGAGACAATCATTACAATAGAAACTTATGCAAATTCAAATTGCTTTACCGGATGATGTCGCTCATTCCTTAGAGGTAAAATGGGGCAATTTAGAACGGAAATTACTAGAAATGCTGGCGATCGCGGCTTATCAAGAAGGTTCTATTAGTGCTGGAAAAGTGCGAGAATTGCTAGGGATGCCTACTCGTTTAGAGGTCGATGCGTTTCTCAAAGAAAAAGGTGTATATTTGCACTACGATGAGGCTGACTTTGAACAAGATATCCATACCATGCGGAAGCTAGAGCAAGAGGGGCAACTAAAGCGGTAATGATTGTCGTTTCGGATACCTCGCCTCTGTGCTATTTGCTACTAATTGAAGAAATTGAAGTTTTACCGCAGTTGTTTAATCGAGTAATTATTCCTCCCAGAGTACGCGATGAGTTGTTAGCACCTGCTGCACCCCTAGTTGTTCGAGAGTGGATAGCACAGCCTCCAGAATGGCTGGAGGTGCAAGCCATTACAGGTGAAATTAATCCAGCCTTAAATCAGTTAGACTTGGGAGAGCAGGAAGCCATTACCTTGGCTCTTCAACTGAAAGCAGATTTAATTTTGTTAGATGACTTGGTAGTAAGACGCATAGCAGTCCAGTTTGAGCTAGAGATTGTCGGCTTGCTGGGTATTCTTGGTTCTGCAGCAGAGAAAAGAAAAATTGATTTTTCTACTGCAATTGAGCGGTTGCAACAAACCACATTTCGAGTTTCACCCAAATTGATTCAGTCGCTTTTGCCGCAGCACCAAAGTGACGACCAACTATAATTCTTATGAATGCTAACTTGAGGACAGTATTTTTACAATAGCGCGATCGCCCTTTAGTAAAGTAGAAATGCGATCGCCCTTTAGTAAAGTAGAAATGCGATCGCGTCTATTGGTGTAGCGGAGATGCGATCGCAAGCAAAGCCATACTTGAAAAAACTACAACTAAGACTTGCCATTCTCTGGCATAGTCGCAGGAATTATGTCATGCCTGTTTTTTCGATAGATTCTGAAATCGCTGTCTAGTGTTAGCAAAGCACTTTCTGGGTTTTGTTCAGCCATTCGCACTAAACAGGCATCAGCTAGAGACATGGGTACAGACTAATAACGAACAAGCAGTTCACCTATGTTGCTAACTTCTTCTTGAAGGCGAAAAGGTACTTGGATGATTCCTGTATTGACCAGAGAAATAACCGCTTCTTGTCCAGAATAGAGATTTTGTAGTAGAAAACAAGCCTCTACAAGTACTGCTTCACAAGTTAAAATTGGCGGCTCGATCTTATTCCACTCCGCTGCTGCCCAGCTATGATACTTATCGCGGCGATTAATCAGAGCTACCAATGGACCTGTATCTATTAGCACCTGTCGCTTCATTCCAGCCCGAATCCTTCCATATACTTTTTATTAGTAGAAAGATCTTCTGGTCCTTCAACACAGCCAACCCATTTCTGGGCAAGAGCTAGTGCTGACAATACAGGTTTGTCCTCTTGGCTATCGGACTGTTTTACAGGGGTTTTACTTTGCAGGAACTCTACAAAGTCAAGCACTTCTTGCTGTTTGTCGATGGGAAGGGTTTTTAGTTTTTCTAAAACTATCTGCTCGATACTCATATATATACCTCTAGTCGATCGGCTAGTCGCTGGTGTGGTTATAAATTAGCATGTGGTGAATCGAATTTGCGGTTATACAGGCAAAACCCGTCTGCATAGGTTATAGGCGCGATCGCGCCTGTTGATAAAGTAGAAATGCGATCGCCCTTTGGTAGAGTCGGGATGCGATCGCTCATGACTTCTGTGTGTACAATGTCCGTATAAAGAATATAATTGCAAGCGAAGCTGAGCTAAGTCATCGCTATGTCAGGCAAAACCAGAATAAAAGATAACAGAATCGATCTGCGGGTAACTCAAGAACAAAAGGAGTTATTGGAGCGTGCAGCTACCCTAAAAGGAGTTTCTGTAAGTGCCTACACCTTATTGCACGTTCTACCAGCTGCTAAACAGGATGTAGACTCTCATGAAAGGCTAGTACTATCAGACCGCGATCGCGATCTATTTATGTCAGTGATGGAAAATCCACCCGCACTGAAGGGAAAGCTGAAATCTGCGATCGCTCGATATAGAGAAAAGTATGGAGAGTGATGTCGAGAGGCGATGGGATTTTTTGCCCATAGATAAGAAGTACCAAAGAGATTCTTTTGATTGCGGTTATCCCGTGTTAAACGAATATTTGAAAAAATATGCCCGACAAAATCATTTGAAGGGAATAGCTAAAACTTTTGTAGCAGTCTCTACATCTGGAGGGCTGAAATTTGATGGCTACTACACCATCAGCTCCAGTGTCATAGAATATGAATCTGTGTCAAATGAGTTCAAGCGTCAAATACCTGCTTATCCGATTCCCGCAGTATTGATAGGTAAGTTAGCTGTAGATCGAGCGGTGCAAGGACAAGGTGTGGGTAGAGAACTTTTAGTAAATGCCTTATTCCGTGCCGTGCGAGCCTCTCAGGAAATAGGCATATATGCAGTGAGAGTTGATGCCATAGATTTGACAGCAAAGGCATTTTATCTTAAGCATGAGTTTATTCCCTTTCAAGATAACGAGCGATCGCTCTTTTTACCAATAGAGACTATTTTGAGGGGGTTTGATTGAGAAGAGAAAGTGGGCGAATTGAATTCTACACAGGCAAAACCCGACAAGCGCGGGTTTCAAATGCGATTGCCCTTTAGTAGAGTAGAAATGCGATCGCCTCTTAGTAGAGTGGGTAAGTGCAGGAGTCCGAGAACTCCGCTAAGCTATAATAATGCCCCATCAGGTTTCTGCGATCGCATCACCACAAAAATCATTATATTTCTTCTAGAATAAGTTATTCAGTATAAACTATAACTCATCAGCTTGGTGCATATTGACTCGTCGAACATATGGCAATTTTACACTGTAATTGGATCGAAAAAGAACGGCAAAGCTATCTATTTGTTTGGGGTGAAGTTTGGCGTTCTTTAGTAGGAGATATCGAGATAAACGCGGCTACAGATGTTCCCGTTCACCCTCTAGTAATGACAGCTCGCGAACTTTTAGAATGGTGGCGTGCCTCAGATATTTCCATTCCTAAATCTTTATCTCTATCTGAGCAAAAGCAGGGGCTAGCGCAGAAAAATAGCGAAACTTCACCAACTGACCTACCAACTCTAAGCCAAACTATTGCCTTACCAAGCATAGAAACTCAGCAGCAGAAAAACACCTTTGTTCGTCCACTGTATTCTGCTCCTATAAATGAAGAAAATGACGACCGAGAAACTGCAAAAACTCAATTTTTATATCCGTGGCAAGTTGAAGGTTTTTACCTAAAACCGCAAGAGGCGATCGCATTTTTAACATCACTACCTTTAGCCGTCGATCGCCCAGAAAATTCATGGATGGGGGGCGATTTACGTTTTTGGTCGCAAGTAGCGCGATGGAGTTTAGATTTACTCAGTCGAGGCAAATTTGTTCCTACTTTGAGCCAACAAAATCACGATCCTAACAGCTGTATTATTGCTCGTTGGCGCTCGCTCCTCGACAGTGCGATCGATTCCTCACGGTTAGCAAAATTTGCCAAAGCAATGCCTACGGTTTGTCAATTTTATCAAGTCATAGGGAGCAGGGAGCAGGGAGTAGGGAGTAGGGAGAAGAGAGCAGAGGAGCAACAACCAACAACTAACAACCAACAACTAATAACCAATTACCAATTTGTTAGTTTTCCTACTCCGCCACAAGAATTAATTCTAGAATTTCTCAACAGTACAATTGACGCACAAGTCAGAGCGATCGCGCAGCAAAATGCGCAAAATAATTCTTTATCAACCGTACCTTCACCTCTTAAAGAATGGTTGCAAAGTTTAACTGCTGACGCAAAAATACCAGTAGAACCAGCACAATTAGAACGCCTAGAAGCGATCGTCAAAGCTTGGACTGCACCAATTCAATATCAATTAGAAGGGCGGAGTCTATTTCGGACTTGTTTCCATTTATCTCCTCCAATTGAAGGTAAAAATAATTGGACTTTAAGTTACTCTTTACAAGCAGTAGACACGCCCGAATTTATCGTTGAGGCAGCTACAATTTGGCAGCATCCAGTTGCTAACTTAGAATATCGCGAGCGCACGATTTCGCAACCGCAGGAAACTTTACTGAGGGGTTTAGGATTAGCTTCAAGACTTTATCCTTCGATTGCACCCAGTTTAGAACAACCATTTCCTCAATCTTGTAGCCTCAATCCCTTACAAGCATACGAATTTATTAAATCAGTCGTATGGCGATTTGAGGATAGCGGTTTGGGTGTGATTTTACCCTCTAGTTTAGAGCGCGAGGGTTGGGCAAATCGTTTAGGGCTAAAAATTAGTGCCACAACTCCGAAAAAAAGCGATCGCCTGGGATTGCAAAGCCTACTGAATTTTAAATGGGAATTAGCGATCGGCGGGCAAACTTTATCGAAAGCAGAATTCGATCGCTTGGTGAAGTTAAATAGCCCCCTCGTAGAAATTAATGGTGAGTGGGTAGAATTGCGTCCCCAAGATATTAAAACAGCCCAAGCTTTCTTTACGGCGCGTAAAGATAACTTGAATTTAAGTCTAGAAGATGCTTTGCGATTGAGTACGGGCGACACCCAGACGATTGAAAAACTTCCTGTCGTCAGTTTTGAAGCATCGGGGGCGCTACAAGAATTAATGACAGCGCTAACAGATAACCAAGCGATCGCACCTTTAACCACGCCAGAGGGCTTTCGCGGCGAATTGCGCCCCTATCAAGCACGGGGTGCGGGGTGGTTGAGTTTCCTCGAACGCTGGGGCTTAGGCGCGTGTCTGGCGGACGATATGGGACTGGGAAAAACGATCCAATTCATCGCTTTTCTGCTCAATCTCAAGCAACAAAAAGCATTAGAAAAGCCGACTTTGCTAGTTTGTCCTACTTCTGTATTGGGGAACTGGGAACGGGAAGTGAGAAAATTTGCCCCGCAGTTAAAAGTTTTCATGTATCACGGCGATAAAAGACCAAAAGGCAAGACATTTGAGCAAACTGTCACAGGTAAGGATTTAGTTATTACCAGCTATGCTTTGATATATCGCGATTTAAAAACTCATCAAAGCGTTTCTTGGCAAGGAATTGTTTTAGATGAAGCACAGAATATCAAAAATTCTGAAGCCAAGCAATCTCAAGCAGTGCGTCAGTTAGAAGCCCAATTTCGCTTTGCTTTGACGGGTACGCCAGTAGAAAATAGATTGCAAGAATTGTGGTCAATTCTAGATTTTATCAATCCTGGTTATTTAGGACAACGGCAATTTTTTCAACGACGATTTGCAATTCCAATTGAGAAATATGGCGATGCGGCTTCTTTGAAAACATTGCGATCGCTGGTTCAGCCTTTTATTTTGCGGCGATTAAAGAGCGATCGCAGTATTATTCAAGATTTGCCAGAAAAGCAGGAAATGACTGAATTTTGTGGCTTGTCTCCCGAACAGGCAAAACTGTACGAACAATTAGTTGAAACATCCTTAGCTGAAATTGATGCTGCTGATGGAATTCAGCGCCGAGGGATGATTTTAGCTTTGTTGGTGAAATTAAAACAACTGTGCAATCATCCTGGGCAATTCTTAAAAGAAACGACCCTCAAAGAACCACAGCGATCGGGTAAACTGATTCGGTTACAAGAGATGTTAGAAGAAGCGATTTCAGAAGGCGATCGCGCTTTAATTTTTACTCAATTTGCGGAATGGGGCAAATTATTAAAACCGCATTTAGAACAAAAGTTAGGTCGAGAAATATTTTTTCTTTATGGTAGTACTTCCAAGAAACAAAGAGAGGAAATGATCGATCGCTTCCAGCACGATCCACAGGGTCCACCCGTAATGATTTTATCTCTCAAAGCTGGTGGTACGGGATTGAATTTAACGCGGGCAAATCATGTATTTCACTTCGATAGATGGTGGAACCCAGCCGTAGAAAATCAGGCTACAGATCGGGTATTTCGGATCGGTCAAACCCGCAACGTTCAAGTACACAAATTTGTCTGTACGGGAACTTTAGAAGAGAAAATCAACGACATGATTGAAAGCAAAAAAGCTTTAGCCGAACAAGTTGTAGGTGCAGGTGAGAATTGGTTGACTGAGTTAGACACAGACTCTTTACGTCAATTACTCGTACTAGAACGCAATGCAGTCATTGAAGAAGATGAGGAGTAACAATAAGGTGCGTTAATAACGCACCTACCACTGAGAAAATTATCGAGAATGCAAATAATAAATGTTAGATACAGAAGACCCCATTATAGTCGCCAATTACAATGCTAATTGGTCTGACCAATACGAGCAGGAAAAAATATGTATTCTTAATGCTTTAGGTGATGCTATTGCCGATATTCAGCATATCGGGAGTACATCAGTGCCAGGATTAGCTGCAAAACCTGTAATCGATATTTTACTGGGACTCAAACAAATTCCACCCTTGCCAACTCAAATTGCAAATCTTGAAGCACTTGGTTATTTGTATTGTGGCGAACTAGGAATTCCTAATAGATATTATTTTCGCCGAGGAATGCCTCGTACTTATCAAATTCACGCCGTACAAATAGATAGCGAATTTTGGCGATCGCATATTCTTTTTCGTAACTTTCTCATCGCGCATCCAGCAGCAGCAAAACAATATGAAGATTTAAAACGTAAATTAGCTGTGGAATTTCGCAGCGATCGCGATCGATATACTAATAATAAAGCTCCATTGATTCAGCAACTACTCGTCCAAGCACAAGCATGGCAAAAAACTTTGTAGAGAAGTAATTGTATTTTAATTTAAGCTCCTTGTTTCTCTTTTTCATTTTGTTTATCTGCTAATCTCCGTTCCCATTTTTTTGCTATTGTATCAGCAGTCATGTACATAGCTTTTGCCTTTTCAGTTGCAACTCTAGCTATTTCAACTAGTTCAGCTAGCTCTTTTTCATCGGGTAATTGGTTCATAATTAGCTCTGCAAACGAGTCATAATCCTTCTTACCTCTATTTTAGTCTCGATCGCTTGACCAAGTAACGTGCTTAAATCTTCTCCTGCTTCTTGAATCTCTTCAGCAGAAGCGTCGTCCGTTGCTAGTCCCTGCAAAAATACTTGGATTCGTCGTTTACTATTCTCAACAAAGGCAAGAACAGTGCTAAAGTAGGCAAAAAACTGAATCATCTGAGCATTATTTGGAAACTGAGATAGTAATTCTCTCACCCGAACCAGTCCATTGCTAGCTTCTTGCTCAGTGTAAGCTAGTTCTTGGTTAAGTTGATTAATCAGCGAACGAAGTTCTGAAAGAATCATTAAGATTGTATAGCAAATTAATTCAGCTCAATCAGCATACCGCTTCAATACTGCTGAAATGACATACTGCCTAATGCTAGGATGCACGAAGGAAGAGGAGAGGAAGCAGCATGACAACAAATCAAAGCTTTCAAGCGAGTCGAGAATGGTGGTCGCAACGCAGGCTAGATTTATTAGGTTCCTATCGGTTCAAAAAGCGATTGGAACGTGGCAGAAATTATGCACGACAAGGAAATATTCTAAGTATCAAATTTGAAGAATCTCAAGTATTAGCACGAGTACAAGGCACAGATCCAGAACCATACAAAGTTTCCCTA
>NZ_JBOFLP010000375.1:0-13158 GCF_051657925.1 Chroococcidiopsis sp. | reverse complement strand
GTTAACTGTCAACTCTTTACAATATTTTTTCTAACCCATAAACGAGGGTTTTGAGTTGGATGACTTTACGGATCGCTAGTAGCACTCCTGGCATGTAGCAGGCGCGATCGCTCGTGTCGTGGCGCAAAGTATAAATTTGACCCGCTGAGCCAAAAATGACTTCTTGATGGGCGATTAACCCTGGTAGGCGGACGCTATGAATGCGAATACCTTCTGCTGCGACGCTACCTCTCGCACCTGGTAACTTTTCTGTTTCTTCTACCTGGGGTGGATTAAAAGTTTTTCCCAACTCAGCCAACATCTGCGCAGTTTGCAATGCCGTACCGCTAGGTGCATCAGCTTTTTGGTTGTGGTGCAGTTCGATAATTTCGACGTGATCGAAATATTGAGAGGCTTGAACTGCGGCTTGTTGTAACAAAACCATCCCAATTGAGAAGTTGGGAATCATCAAACATCCAGTACTGGCTTTGTCAGCAAATTCAGCTAAGTCCTGAATCTGTGCGGGACTTAAACCTGTCGTACCGACAACTGGACGCACTCCATAGGCGATCGCCGAGCGGATATTGTCATACACTGTACTCGGATGGGTAAAGTCTACCATCACCCCAATTTGCCTTTCTTGCCCCGCCATCGCAAGCATTGGTTCTAATTGGTCGGTAATTGGAACTTCCAATGGTTCTGGTAAACCTGCTAGTTCTCCTGCATCTTTACCTTGATGCTCTGGGTTGCGATCGATCGCCCCTAGTAAGGTCAGATCGGCAGCTTGGGAAACTGCTTTGACAACTTCGCGTCCCATTTTGCCCGCAGCACCATTGATGACTACTGGGATTGGATATTGGCTATTCATTGCTTCGACGATCTCAGTCTTATCAAGGGCATTTTAGACTAATTTAAGGACGGCAACTTAAGGATGGCAATGACTGAGGTAGATTGGAGTGCTTGCCGTTTGACACTGCTTCTCTTTTGAAAAACTATATATTTATTGTAACCTAAATAAGCTTTGAGGATTTTATTTAATTCATTTGTCTCTATAGCAAACTCAATTCTAATTTCAACTGTTTATGCCAACTCGTCACGTCAATTTTAAATGGCTGCGCTTACTATTTATAATTATTTTGTGTGTAGGAATAGCTTTTCGAGTTACGAATATCGATAAAAAAGTGTATTGGCACGACGAAGCTTATACTTCTTTAAGAATTGCTGGCTACACGATGAAAGACTTCTCTCAAGGAGCATACGCTCATCGAGACAGCAGTATCAAATACTTGCAAACGTTTCAACGTTTCAAACCTGGAAGCCAATTAAAAGATACAATTCATTCTCTTGCTATAGAAGACTCTCAACATCCACCTTTGTATTATATTTTGTTGAGATTTTGGGTAAAATTATTTGGCAACAGTATTACGATCGTTAGAAGTTTAAGCATTTTATTTAGCTTCTTAGTATTTCCTTGTTTGTATTGGTTGTGTCTAGAATTGTTTCAATCGTCTCTCATAGCAGGGATGGCGATCGCGCTTTTAGCAGTCTCTCCAGTGCATGTTTTATTTGCTCAAGAAGCAAGGCAATACGCTTTATGGACGGTGACAATTCTAGGTTCGAGTGCCGCTTTACTCAGGGCAATTCGACTGAATAAAATCCAGATTTGGATTGTATATGCCTTTGCTTTAGCAACTAGTTTTTATACTTTTTTCTTGTCTGGATTAGTAGCCGTCGGTCATGGAGTTTACATTTTCATAATTGAAAAATTTAGGTTGAGCAAAAGAGCGATCGCTTATCTTCTCTCCTCGGGTTTGAGCTTATTACTTTTTACCCCTTGGATATTGAGCTTAATTCAGAACTATTCCATGTTTCAGATGACGACGGGATGGACGAATAATGCTTTACCCGCAGACATTTTTAGTCGTCGCTGGCTACTCAATATCGGTCATGTTTTTTTCGATCTGGGTTTGGAAAAAGATCCAGAATTTCTGATTGTCTACTTCCTGATATTACTTCTAATAGTTTATGCATTTTATTTCACAATACGTCACGCACCTTTAAGGATTTGGCTATTTATTATTACCTTAATGGCTGCAACCACGTTACCGTTACTGATACCAGATATAATTAAAGGCGGACAAAGATCGATCGTGCCTCGTTATTTATTTCCTAGTTATTTAAGCATTCAGCTAGCAGTTGCTTACTTATTAAGTCAAAAAATCAGTCAATCGAGATTATTGTTTCGCAGAATTTGGCAAGCGATCGCAACTTTACTCATTTTGGCTGGAATCATATCTTGTACGCTTAGTTCCCAAGCTAATACCTGGTGGATTAAAGAAATTAGTTATAGTAATCCTCAAGTAGCTAGCTTTCTCAATAGAGCAAATAATCCTCTCATAGTTTCTACTAATGGTTGCATCAACAATGGTAATTTACTTTCCCTTAGCTACTTATTAGAACCAAAAGTTCGATTAAGATTAGTTGATATCGCTCCCTTAAAAGAGATACCACAAAATTCTGGCGATATCTTTATTTATGGAGATTGTACAGAACCAGTGCGCGATAGCCTGACCAAGAACAAATACAAAATAGAACCAATTTTACCTTACTTATGGCAACTAAGGTCGGGGAAAGGAAATTGAATCTAGAGATATAAGGAAAAGATCCCTCTTAATCCCCCTTAAAAAGGGGGAGACAAGATTGTACCTACTTCATCTCCCTTAAAAAGAGGGAGACAGAATCGTTCTTAGCCCCTTTTTTCAACAAAAAAGACAAAACTATTCTTAGCCCCCCTTTTCAAGGGGGTTGGGGGAACGAAACTCAACCAAGAAGTATTTTAACGATCTACAAGTCTAACTAAAGTTAAATTCATTCATTTATGGCATTCGCTCAAAACTCCTACTCAAGAGAGAAGATATGCGATCGCCTCCTACGGCAAGATCGATCCGAAAACTAAAATTAAAACCAAGCAATTAAGGAGCGCTTATTGTTAGCAACCTTAGCAATTGTGTTTCTAAAAGTTTTTACTCTAAAGAAACGCTAATTTTAGTAATCAAAATCATTGGAGGATTCAAATGAAGCAAGTAGTTGATAAATTGAAGAACATGGGCTTGCGTCGAATCGTTACCGTATTTTTGGCAACGATTTTATTTGTCGCACTGCCAGCATTCCAAGCAAACGCTGTAGAATCTCCAGCGGGAGAATACAACCCTGTCACTCCTGATACTGTCAAGCGCATTCAAGAAAAAGCTGAAGATTTCGGAGATGCGCCAGGTAGAAGAATAGGTGATACCGGGCTAGAAAATATCAAGACGTTGCCCAAAAAGATTCCTGAAGTCCTCGACCTCAAAGCCAAGCAAACTAAAGTAACATTTGACACTAACGAGCCGAACAAAAAAGCAGCTATGGATGAGGCTCAAGCAGAAGTTGAGAACAAACGCTAGAGATTGCTATCTTGGGTTGCGTTTTTAAAAAGAGAATACGGTGCGCAGAGTAGCAGTAATAATTGTGCCATTATCTGCTTGATTGCTAGGATTGGCGATCGCTTGAACTAAAGGAGCGATCGCTAGATTTTCATTTAGGGGAAAGTTATAGTAGGCTTCAAAATTTGTTTGAGTCGCGTCCCCCACAGCATTTTCCACAAAAGGCTGACCTGCCGCAATTCCCGCTACAGCGCCAGGTAGTAATAAATTGCGCAACGATATCCCCACCATCCAGTAAGACGGTTCGAGATCTCCAAAAATAGTATCGTCATAGCTACCGTAGCCATAACGCCCAAACAGCCCAAGTCGGCGCGATAAATCGAGTTCGACATTCGCTCCAAACACATCGAAATGGCGATCGAACGTATTTCCACCACTGTACTGCAAGCGTAGAGTAAAAGCTGGGTTAGGAGAGTATTCTAACTCAACCATTCCCTGATAAGGATTGCCAAATAAACCGCGATCTCCACCCTCATCTGGGTAGAGTAGCCTTGTTAAAGCCGATACACCTTCAACCTCATCGCGACTGCCAGAATTTTCAGCGTCTGCTGCAAGATACATTGCCCGTAACGTTAAAAACTCGTTCGCTTGCCAGTTAACAACCGCCCCAGCGCCTTGTTCGTTAATCGGAAAGAGAAGGTAGTTGTTAACCAGTGCTTGAGTCGAAAAATCAACAGAACTGCGGTTAGCATAACGATTGCGATCGAGATAATCTGTAGGTGCGATCGCAGTCCCTAAAACAATTTGGAGATTTTTAGTGGCGCTAAAGCTGTAGTAAAGCCGACCCAGCCCCAAGTCTTCATTTCGAGATAGTCTGGTCGAGAAATCAAGTCCACTGCCGAAATTAGGTTCTAATACTCCGGCTGCATTATCGCGGTTGCTGTTACTACCAGTATCCAAACGAATTTTGAGTAAGTCAGTACCAGAAAAACTCGTATCAAAATCTAACTGAGTCCTGTAAAATAACGTAGTAACAGGATTATTATTGGCAATTTCCGTACCTGTAGGGTTGCGAAGGGAATCGCCGCCAAAGCCACCCCCATTAATTGCAAAGATAACTTGACCTGCAAGTTTAGTCGTTGTGGAAAACTCATGTGCCTGGAGTACAGCGCTACGAGCTTCCAGGGAATCTAAACGGCTTTGTAAAGCTTTCAATTCCGCAGCATACTCTTGCAGAAGTTTTTCGAGAGTTGCTAAATCATCTTGAGTTGCTTGTACTGGCTTAGCATTAGCGATCGCTCCCTCCAATTGCCGTACCGCCGTACTCAAAGCCGCCGCAAATTCGTAACGACTCAAGGGACGATTGCCGAGAAATTTCCCATTCGGATAGCCTGTAACTATTCCATAGCGCGAGATTAAAGATTGCAACGCTCGACTTGCCCAGTCATCGGGTTGCACGTCAGAGAGTTGGGAGACTTGGGTAGTTGGTAGTTGTTGGTAGTTGGTAGTTGGTAGTTGGTTGTTTTTCTCCCTCTGCCCCTCTGCCCCTCTGCCCCTCTGCTCTCTTCCCCCTGCTCCCTGCTCCCTCATGAAAGTTTGGGCTTGTAGTGGAGTTATCTGAGCTAAAAAGCACAGAATGCTAATACCACTGACTAGGAGGAAATAATATTTGCCCATTTTTTAGCGAAAGTGTTTGAAAGCGACTGTTTATATGATTTACGAGCGCAACATACGACAAATCTCTGAATGAGCCACAGTTTTTTACTTCTATTTGCGATGATACAGTCTATTTGTACGCACGCTAAACTTTTTTATTTGGGATGAATTTTCGTGAAACAGCCGCTTAGGATTGACATAACTGAGAAGCCGCATCCTGAAGACATAGAATTTATTTTGCAACAACTGCTGGCATTTAATCGCGATCGCGCAGGTGAGGGACATTTCCAACAGTTAGCTATCTTTTTACGAGATGCAGACGATCGTCTGGCTGGCGGGTTGATTGGTTCGACTTATTGGCAATGGTTGTATATCGATATTTTATGGATAGATGAAACGTGGCGCGGACAAGGTTACGGTCATGCTTTACTGGAGGCTGCGGAGCGAGAAGCTGTCAGACGCGGCTGTAAATATGCTTATTTAGATACATTTAGTTTCCAAGCACCAGAATTTTACCAGCAACAGGGATACGTCATTTTTGGTGAATTGCCAAATTTCCCACCAGGTTACAGCAGATTCTTTCTCAAAAAAGAAATTCATGTGTAGGGTAGGCAACGCTCACCTTACAAGAACAACTAATCTATTGGCAGCTGGTTCACGCCATACAACCAAGCAATGAGTAAAGGTGTCAGAAATGTCAAAATTAAATTTAATGGCGCTCCTACCTTGGTAAAATCAAGAAATTTGTAGCCACCAGGACCGTAAACCATCGTATTCGTTTGGTAGCCGATTGGTGTGAGGTAGCTGTTAGAAGCAGCAAATGTCACGACAAACATAAAAGCAAACGGATTGAGACTCAAGGTTTCTGCTACGTTAGCTGCAACTGGAAGCATCAGCACCACGGCAGCATTGTTAGATAGAATCTCTGTGAGTACGGTTGTGGCAATGTAAAAGCAGACTAGTAACCAAAAACCGGAGAATTGACTTCCGAGCGATGCTAAACCACCTGCTAACCAATTGGTTGCACCTGAATTATCCATCGCCGTACCGAGGGGAATCAGTCCAGCTAGTAGGAAGATAATATCCCAGCGTACCGACCGATAGATCTCTCTTGGCTTTAACACCCCAGTTGCTACCATTAAGACAACTCCTGCCAAGGAACTGACTAAAATTGGTATCCAATCAAAAGCAGCAGTAATAATCACCGCTAAGCCAATCGCGATCGCGATCGCGGCTTTGTCTCGCCGCAGCGTTTCCACCTCTCGCGGTTCTACTACCAGTAAATCTGCACTATTTTGCAGTCCGATAAAACTATCTCTTGCACCTTGTAATAGTAAGACATCGCCAAATTGCAATCGGACTTTACCCAAGCGATCGCGAATGATTTCCTCATTGCGTCGAATTGCCAGTACTGTGAGGTTGTAACGCTGGTGAAACTGTAACTCTTTGAGTGTAGAGCCAATCAAACTAGAGTTGGAAATTATCAAAGCTTCAGAAATAGCTCGATTTTCCGAACTTAACTCAGATGTCGGGAATTCTTGCTGAAATTCGATTTCTGGTAAGATTTCAATCCCCCGCTCATCTCTAATTTTGAGTACGTCGCTGCGATTACCGCGCACGATCATAATATCGCCACCCGCTAGCACTTTATCTGCTACAGGTTTGGTATAACGGCGACTGTTGTGAAAGAGTTCCACTACGTCAATATCAAATCGCTGCTCGATCTGGCTAGAACGTAAAGTTTGTCCGATTAAATTGGAGCGTGGCGCGACAACCACTTCACTAAAGTAATCTTTTAATCCGTAGTTGGCGATCGCCGGAGTCGCAGCTGGCTTTTTTCGGTCTGGTAACAGTTTGGGTGCGGCGAAGGCAAGATAGACTAAGCCGATCGCAAATGTAATTAATCCTACTGGGGTAAATTGGAATAAACTAAATTCTCCATATCCCAACTTTTTTGACAAACTGCTGGCGACAACATTTGTCGAAGTGCCAATAACTGTAATCATTCCGCCTAGAACCGTAGCGTAGGACAGCGGTATGAGCAGTTTAGAGACAGAAATATTTCGCTTTCTACTCCATTCCTCCACAATTGGGATAAAAACGGCAACCACAGCTGTATTGTTGAGGAAAGCGGTAATCGGACCAACGATCGCACCTAAAACAAAAATCTGCCGTGTCGGATTTTTTCCCCCTCGCCGCAGTAGAAAATCGCTGACGATTTGGATTGCACCCGTGCGTTCGATACCACCACTGAGGATGAACATTGCCAATACCGTGATGGTTGCAGAGTTACTAAAGCCAGCTATCCCTTCTTCTGGGGTGATTAATCCCAGTAGCATGAGTACAACTGCTGTCGCGATCGCGGTAACATCTACAGGTAGCCATTCAAAGATGAAGAAAACTATGGCTAGTCCCAGAACACCAAGGGTAAGAGCAATATCCATATACAATAAAATCGCCCGATATACCGTAATTTAAAGCGGCTTTCCTATCGTACTATATTCCGCTCGACAAATCGTTGTTTGCAAACCAGATTTTTTGTATTCTTCTACTAATGTCGGTACACAGTGCTGAAAGTAGAAGTTATGGAATTATTCAAGCCTAAACGGGTTGATGCAGGAACATTGACACCGCAGCTCAAAAATCCAAATCGCGTGCGGGATCATTTAGCCAACGAACGGACTTATTTAGCATGGATGCGCAGCGCGATCGCGCTGATGGGTTTTGGTGTCTTAATCGTGCGCCTGCGAATTCTCCGTCCCCCGCTTGCGCCTCAACCTCCTGGTAATGGTTGGAGATTGGGCTTAGCCTTTGGAATAGTAGGATTATCGATGGTACTGCTTTCAACCGCACACTATTTTGTCATTCGGCGCGACATAGATGCAGATACTTACGAACCAGCAGATCGGTGGGTCGTCGTCACTAGTATTGCCGTGCTACTGTTAGGCGTGGGAGTTATCTACTACGTCTTCAGCATTCCGCTAGAATCGTTAAACGCCGTTATTGTCGAGTAAGATTTTACATGAAGACTGTACGGGTGAGAGCGCCGGAACTACCTCAAAATCAGCCTTGGCTAAATACCGACAAGCCGCTATCGCTTCAACAACTCAGAGGTAGAATTGTCATTCTCGATTTTTGGACTTATTGTTGTATCAACTGCTTGCACGTTCTGCCAGACTTGAAATATTTAGAACAGAAGTATAAGGACAGCCTCACGGTTATTGGCGTTCACTCAGCTAAATTCGATAACGAAAAAGAAGTCGAGAATATTCGTCAAGCCATCCTGCGGTATGACATCGAGCATCCAGTTTTAGTTGACAGTGGCTTTCAGGTGTGGCAACAATATGTAGTGCGTGCGTGGCCCACGCTAATGATAATTGACCCAGAAGGGTATGTCATTGGCTCTGCTACTGGGGAAGGAAATCGAGACGTTTTAGATGAATTACTTGCCAAACTAGTTCAAGAGTATGAAGCTAAAGGGGCAATCGCATCTCCAGAAATTAGCCTCATTTTAGAAAAACAACGGCAACCATTAATTAAACCCCTAGCATTTCCTGGTAAAGTATTGGCGACTGCCACTGGATTATTCATCGCTGATTCAGGACATCACCGCATTATTTGGAGTACTCTCGACGGAGAAATTATACACGTCATAGGTACGGGAAAATCTGGGTTAACCGATGGAGACTTTACCCAAGCGCAATTTTTTGCCCCCCAAGGCATGGTATTGGATGATGAAAACCAGTTACTCTACGTAGCCGATACCGAAAATCATGCGATTCGCCGCATCAACTTACCGTTGCAACGTGTAGAAACCATCGCCGGAACTGGAGAACAAAGTCGTAATATTCGTCCTTATGGTGGTATTGGTCGAAAAACAGCTTTAAATTCCCCTTGGGATTTGACGATGGTGAAGAGTTATCTCTTCATTGCGATGGCGGGAAATCATCAAATCTGGCAAATGAATTTAGAAAAAGGTATATTGCAAACTTACGCGGGTACGGGTGCTGAAGCGTGTTTAGATGGTTTAGTCGCAGATTCGGCTTTTGCGCAACCGAGTGGTATTACCGCCGATGGTAGAGAATTATACGTTGCTGATAGTGAAGGTAGTTCGATTCGCGGTATCGGATTGATGCTCGATCCTCAAGTACGGACAATCTGCGGGAGTGGGGAATTATTCGGTTTTGGCGATGTCGATGGTACTGGTGCTGACGTGCGACTCCAGCATTGTTTAGGGATAGAATATGCTCAAAATTTCTTGTGGGTAGCCGATACCTACAATCACAAACTTAAAATAGTCAATCCTCATAGCGGTAATTGCCAAACTATATTGGGAGGGGTAGCGGGTTTACACGATGCTCAAGGTCAAAATAGCTGCTTTAACGAGCCTTCTGGACTGAGTATTTTTGGTTCTTACTTGTACGTCGCCGATACGAATAATCATGCAATTAGGCGGGTAGAATTAGATACATTGACCGTAAACACAATGGAATTTTCAGGTTTATGTGCGCCTGATGTTTGTATTCCGTAGCGTCAATAAATCTAGCTACAATGGCTTGGCAGATGTTTGCTAATCAACAACGCTTTCTGCTACGCAACGCATGAACCAACAGCTCAACAATGCTTTTACCCTGTTCCTCAGCCTGCTTGTCGAGGCAATGCCATTCTTGCTGCTGGGGGTGTTATTCTCTGGGTTACTGTTGCTATTCGTGGACGAACGCAAGTTAATTGCTAAACTACCCAAAAATCCACTGTTAGGTGCTTTGGTTGGTAGCATGGTAGGATTTTTATTTCCCGTGTGCGAGTGCGGTAACGTCCCCGTGGCAAGACGAATGTTGATGCAGGGAGTGCCTACACCCGTAGCAATTGGCTTTTTATTAGCAGCACCAACAATCAACCCGATTGTCATTTGGGCAACATGGACGGCATTTCGCGATCAACCGGAAATTGTTGTTTTACGAGTCGTATTTTCCTTAGCGATCGCCACCATTATCGGTTGGGTATTCAGCGCCCAAAAAAATTTACGTCCCTTATTACAACCAGCTTTAGCAGCGGCTTGGCAACCAAAACAGCAGCCGCAAAAAGATAAATCGAAAACCTCATCCGATCTACTACAATCGGGTACGTTTTGGCTATCAGGGTCGGGAGATCCGATTAGGATAGATGCATCGGTATTACAAGCAAGTCTGGCAGCAGCCACGCCAATTAAACCATTATCAGAACGCCTACAGTTGTTATTAGACAATACCATACAAGAACTGCGCGAACTCGGTTCTGTGTTAGTCATTGGGAGCGCGATCGCGGCATTGATTCAAGTTTTTGTTCCCCGCGAGGTCATTCTAAATCTTGGTGGTGGCGAAATTACCTCTATTCTCACCATGATGCTTTTAGCAGCAGTCGTATCGATTTGTTCTACTGTAGATTCATTCTTTGCCCTATCCTTTGCCTCTACTTTTACTAGCGGCTCGTTATTAGCTTTTTTAATCTTTGGACCCATGATCGACCTTAAAGGCATTGGTCTGATGCTATCAATTTTTAAACCACGGGCAATTATTTATCTATTTGCCCTAGCAGCTCAGTTGACATTTTTATTTACATTATTGATTAATTTATACGTTATTTAAGTGCGTGACCAATGACCAATGACAAATAACAAATATAAAATTCTAAATTGGCTAGAAGTATTGGCGATCGCTGCTTGGGGCAGTTTGATGCTGAAATACTGGCTGACTGGTAAGCTCAATTTATTAATTCACCCCGATTATTTTTGGTTGGTAATTGCTGGAGGAATTGGGTTTTTGAGTGTAGCAGGTTTAAAGGCTGCGCAACTCCTGCGTCAACGCCGTATATTGCCAGTGCGTCATATCAGTTTACTTCCACCTGGTTTTAGCAGTATTTTGCTAATAGTAACTGCGATCGCCGGGTTGATTTTCACTCCCCGCGTTTTTGCCAGCCAAACTGCTATGCAAAGAGGGGTGACAGACTTTCTCGCTGCTACCCGTTCCCAACCCCAAGCCTTTTACGGTTCTGTCAAACCAGAGGCGCGATCGCTTTTAGATTGGGTGCGCACGCTGAATGTTTATCCCGAACCTGATGCATACACAGGTCAAAAAGTCAAGGTACAAGGATTTGCGATTCACCCTCCCGAATTTCCACCTAATTACTTGCTCCTTTCGCGGTTTGTCATTACCTGCTGCGCCGCTGATGCCTATCCGGTAGGGCTACCAGTCAAATTGACGGAAGATCGTCAAGCTTATCCTCCCGATACTTGGTTGGAGGTAGAAGGACAAATGATCACCGAAACTTTAAAAGATAAGCGCCAATTGACTATTCAGGCCAATGCTGCCCCCAAGAAAATTCCCGAACCCCAAAACCCTTACGAGTATTAAGAGTAAACTAGTTTTCTCTTATTTCCCCCTTTCATAAGGGGGGTTAGGGGAGATCTTTGAAGATCTATCGCTTTTAACTGAACCGTCTTGGGTTAGGAGGAATCTTTGGGTCAGTGGCGCAGTTTTTAGATCCCCCAACCCCCTTGAAAAGGGGGCAATAGATCGATCTCACATGGTGTGAGTCGCACATTAATCGGGACTACGGGTTAAGAAAGGGACATCCACCGCTTCGCCTGTAGCTTCTCCAACTTTAACTTGTAAACCAACACCACCAGCTTTGGTGCGGATGTAACCCAGTCCGAAGCTACCCTCCTCAGTATCGGTATAGCTGGTGAGAATACCCACTTTCTCTTCACCTACAGTAATAATACTACCTGGCTCGGCTGGAGCGTTGAGGCGAATTCCCCATAGGTGTTGCTTGACTCCCTTATAAGTATTCAGACGCGCAATTGTTTCTTGACCGATATAGCAACCTTTATTGAAAGAAATAGTTTGCCACAAGCCTGCTTCTAAAGGATTGTAATCTTCAGTCAGTTCTTTATCAGGGACGGGACGACCTTGTTCGATCCGCAATCGTTCCCAAACGCGATCGCCTAGAGGGACTGCACCAGTTTCTACGAGGTGATTCCAAACGATCGCCGCTTTGTCTGCTGGCACAATTAGGGTATACCCAGGTATGGCTAAACCACTCCCAACCGCTACCCGAATTGCTACATCTTTGAGCTGAACTAGCTGGTGGCTGGCGTAGGCACAACCGATAATCGAACTTAAGTCGAGTTGTGCCAAAATTTCATCGCTTTTAGTGCCAAGCAGACTAAAAATAGCAGTTTCGCCAGTTACATCTTCTAGTTGGACGCGATCGGCAAAAAAGATATAGCGATCGAGCCAATCTATCAGATACTGACGGCGGTTAGGAGAAACGATCAGCAGTACTGCGTCTTCAGTCACATATGCAGTTGCTAGATCGATCGTGCGGGCAGTGGAAGAGACAAAAACCGTGTCGCAGCCTTGCCCTGGTTTTAGAATTTGAAAATCGTTAGTACTTTGGTTGTGTAAAAAGCGAATGCGGTCTTCATCAGTAACGCGAATGATACCCCAGTGGGAGCGATCGCAGATTGCTACACCTGCCCGTACCGCTTGCATGGCTACTGCATCGTTACCAAAACTCACCGGAATTTTGTTTCCAGCAATTTCCTCAAAAATCGCCCCCGCCGCCGCCTGAACTGCCTGTAACTGTTCGCTCATCATATTTTTATGTAATGGGTAATGGGAAAGTCAAAAGTTAAAAGTTAAAAGTCAAAATTCACTACTCATTACTCACTACTTAATACTCACTTGACCACTCCTCACTCCTCACTCCTCACTCCTCACTAAATCTTCGGCAAACTACTAAATACTTGTTCGACTGCTGCGCCTGCTTTAATATCTAAACGCTGCCAGTCTATTTCTCCAGTATCGTCGATCAAACTAGTATCAATTTCTACCGAGCTATTAGTGGATGTCGAGTCTGTATTGTACTGCTGAAAGCAAACCTGATAGCACAGTTCCCACAGATCGAAATTATACTGTTGGTCTTGGTTTTGTAGAGATAACTGATATCCTGGTTGGGGGGTCGGAAGGTTGGCGATCGCCTGTTCTATTTCTGCCGTGCGTTCTGGAGAAGCACCATCCAACTCTTGCAGCAGCAAGATGACCCTAGTTTTCATTTCCTC
>NZ_JBOFLP010000374.1:0-4573 GCF_051657925.1 Chroococcidiopsis sp. | reverse complement strand
TCTACTGGGAAAAACCGTTTCGAGCAACTACCAAATAAGCAATGATTTAGGAAGTTGGCGTTCATGTTATCCGCCTTTTTGAGGTTTCATTGCGAATCTTAGCAATTCTTGAAATTTGATAAATCGCCTTTTTTGTAGTTAAATTTACAATTTTCGGCTATTTCTCAGCTAGAATTTTGACTTCACAGTATACAGTTGTCAAGTCTATTTTTCGGAAATTTTTAATATTCACTTTGGTTTTTCTTCCAAAAGCTATTTGACATACGAAATAATAAATTAGAAACTGAGGACTAAGAATTATCTGAGAAGTCAACCGATCTCTGCTCCCTGCTCGTGCGCTCCCTGCTCCCTGATAACTGGTCACTGATAAACGCGATCGCCAAAAATTATCCGTCCTAAACGTACCATCGTTGCTCCAGCTTGTACGGCTAATTGGTAATCGTCAGACATTCCCATTGATAGCTGGTGCATTTGAAGATTAGACCAGTGTTGCTGTCGAATTTTGTCGGCTAAATCGCGAGTTTGCTCGAAGAGATTGAGAATTTCGGCATCATTCAAATCTAAGGGTGGAATTGCCATCAAGCCTTCGATTTGCAGGCTGTGGCAGCGATTTAGTTCTGGTAAGCTGGCTAACAAGTCAGGAATAGTCCAACCGGACTTATTCGGATCGCTGAGAATTTTGACCTGCAAACACACTTGAGGACGGCAACATAACTCTTGTGCCAGTCGGTCTAGACGTTGAGCCAACTTTAAGCTATCGAGAGAATGAATCCATTGAAAAAGTTCTACAGCTCTTTTGGCTTTGTTGCTTTGCAAACTACCAATCAAGTGCCAAGTGATATCTGGTAAATCTTGTAACTGTTGCTGTTTGCTAGCGGCTTCTTGAATGCGACTTTCGCCAAAATCCCGAATTCCGGCTTGATATGCTACTCGCATCGCCTCTACGGATACCTGCTTGGTGACGGCGATTAACCGGACGGTAGCTGGTAGTTGTTGACGGATAAGCGCAATACGTTCGGCAATCTGATTAGTCATTGGAAGGTGGCTTGCAAAGTCTTCTGTAATCGATCGTACTCTTGGTATTGACCGTTACGACGTAATAATCGCAGTCGAGTCTCCAATAGTAAGCGAGCTTCAGAACGACTCACTGGCTCGAATTTCATCCCTGAAGCTTCAATCGTCACTAAAAAAAACAAGCGCTGGGCGTAGAGCGTGGTGAAAAGTTCTTGATGTTCCTCCAAAAGGCAGATGCGGAATAACAACCCAAATGTAGGATGATTCAAATAATTTTCTGTATTCATCAACAGCGATCGCAGCTTAAAACATGTATTTTATGGCAGTGAAGTATATCGATTGTCTAAATTTGTAATTTGTATTTCATTATTCACAATTTGTTTTAAGTTTATTGAGATAATTTCTAAATTCTTCTGTCTTTATGTAGAACTATAAAGTTGCTGGCAACGATCGCCTTGAGGATCGCTCCTAAGAACAGAGGAGGATCGCCGTAGCGATCGCGTAATCTCCGTCATGGCTCAAACTCAACTGCCACTGCAACTGTCCCCAAGAATGTACCATTGCTAACGCTCGTGCGTGTAGTTGCACGGTAGGAACGCCGCTCGGTTGACGGCAAATCTCAACGTCAGTGTAGCCCACGCCCAGCCAGCCAGTCCCCAAAGCTTTGACCACAGCTTCTTTCGCCGCCCATCTACCAGCTAGTTTATTCATCGCATTACGATTAGGAGCATTTTGCTCGTAACGACAATCCAATAGCTCATTTGGCGTGTAGACGCGCTGCAAAAAGCGATCGCCAAATTGTTCTATAACCTTCTCAATTCGAGGAATGTAAATAATATCGGTTCCTAAACGTAGCATCAGTTGTCAGTTATCAGTGAAGAAAGGGAGCAGAGAGCAGGGGGAATTACTTACGAATGCGCGACTTACAACTTCATTCTTCTGTCCTTTTTAAGGCGATGATTTGGGCTTGAGCTTTGTGCAAAGACTCATACCATTCTCGTTCGGGGTCGCTGTCAGCAACGATCCCCGCTCCAACTTGTCCCCAAACTTTATTGCGGGAGTTGTTAATGGGGTGTGGGGTGTGGGGTGTGGGGTGTGGGGTGTGGGAAGTGTGGGAAGTGTGGGAAGTGTGGGAAGCGTCGGAGGACACTCGAAGATTTTTTTCTCCCTCAGCTCTTTTCTCTCCCTCAGCCCCCTCAGCTCCCTCAGCTCCCTCAGCTCTCTTACTCTGCTCCCTGCTATACAGCAGAGTCCGAATCAAAATATTCAAGTCTAAATTACCGCGCCAGTCTAAGTAACCGCAGGAACCGTAAAACAAGCTGCGGCGGACTGGCTCCAATTCTTCAATAATTTCCATGCAACGGACTTTAGGACAGCCAGTAATCGTACCCCCAGGAAACGTGGCGCGAATTAAATCGATCGCATTGTATTCTGCTTTGAGCGTGCCAGTAATATTACTCACAAGGTGCATGACGTGACTGTATCGCTCGATCGCTAATAATTCATCAACGACGACAGAACCCCATTCGCAAACACGCCCTAGATCGTTACGTTCCAAATCTACGAGCATGATATGTTCGGCAATTTCCTTAGTATTGCTTAACAACTCTTGAGCTAAATCGCAGTCTTGTGCGGGAGTGGCTCCTCGCGATCGCGTGCCTGCAATCGGTCTTGTTTGGACTTGACGATCGCGTAATTGCACTAATCTTTCTGGCGAACAGCTAATGACTGCTCCCCAAGGAGTCTGCCAATAACTAGCAAAGGGAGACGGATTAATTTGTTGCAGTGCTTGATAAATTTGCCAACTACTGGCGATCGTGCTGGTTTCAAATCGCAAAGAAAGATTTGCCTGAAAAACGTCTCCAGCCTGAATGTACTTTTTTGCTCGGCAGACAGCCGTTTCGTATTCTTCTTGATGAGTGAGTAGGAAGTGGTGAGTGGTGAGTGGTGAGTGGTGAGTGGAAGAAATTGTATTTACATCCTTCTGACTCCTGGCTCCTGACTCCTGACTCCCAACTTTTGACTTTTGACTTTTGACTTTTGACTTCTCCAGTCGTTCTTGTAGTTCATCAAGCTGCTGTGGTGCAGAAGCAGCTAACCACAAAATTTGTTCTAAGTGGTCGAGAACGGCAAAACATTCAGGCTCGTACCAATAAGCAACAGGAAATGGTAAGGGATCTGATTTTATGTATGGTAACTTTTCAATCTCCCAAGCCAGATCGTACCCCAACCAACCCAACCACCCTCCAGTAAAAGGAAGGGAGTCGGGAATCGGGAGTCGGGAGGCGGGAATTTTCTCCCCTAGCTCCCCCAGCTCCCTCAGCTCCCTCAGCTCTTTTCCCCCTGCTCCCTGCTCCCTGCTCCCTGCTCCCTTACATTGCAATAGCTGCTGCAAAAATGGCAAAATCTCCCCAATAGGTGGTGTCCACAGTTGCGGCTGTCCGTCGATAATGCGGGGTGTGCCAGCACAGATAGAGTAACGTGCCAGTTGAGAACGATCTTCGGATATGGGAGCAGGACTCTCTAGGAGAGTTGCGATCGCGTCTGGATTGGCATCGGGGCGAAATAGGGCTGCAAATACTTCAGAACCGCTACGTTGTTCTAAAGGAAGCGATCGCCAATACCAAGGCTGCATGGGTTTCATGTCAAACCTCATTACCCCAAGTTAGACGTATTCCCCAAAATGCAACCAAACACACCAAGGCAATCCAGTCTCTAGTAGTAAAACGCAGCTGATGCCATTGGACGCGATGAGTATTCGGAGTGGTAAATCCCCTCACTGTCATCGCTTTAGCCATTTGCTCGGCTCTCAGAAGTAAGTTTTCTAACAATCGTTCTGCCACTACCATCCACACCCGCAATGCTCCCTTGATGCCTAGCTTTTTCCAGTTTATTGCCCGGGTTCGCACGGAACGAATCAGATTTTGCACTTCTTCCATCACCAAGGGAATAAATCGCAATGACAGCGTTAGAGTCAGCGCAATTTCAGTTACGGGCAATTTAAACCGTCGCAAAGGTAGCATCAAGCTTTCCAAACCTGCGGTAATTTCTTCTGGTGCGGTTGTGAGTAAATATAAATTCGTGCTGTAAATCAAAGTAAACAGGCTCGTACTCAAGCGTAATGCCAGCTCGACCGAGCGGCGCGTTACCGTAATTATCCAATATTGAAATAATACGTATTGGTAGCCTGATGAAGTTATGTAGTTGGTCGTTGGTAGTTGGTCGTTAGTAGTTGGTGGTTGGTCGTTGCTTCCGCCCTGCCCCTCTGCTCCTCTGCTCCCCTGCTCCCTGCTCCCTGCTCCCGCATCAAACTCATTACCCAAAACCAACATCTCACCCTGTTCGGTAGTTGGCAAGCGGGGTTGAGGATCTACGCCTAAACCGTCAGGACTTACTGCGCCCAAAATCAAGACGAAAAATGACAACGTGAGCAGCCAACCCATTTGTTGTCGCCAAACTCGCCAGGGAATCCCTGCTGTTAAAGTCATCAAAATGAGCAAGATGACTAAACTTACTCGGTAGAGAGAGTTTGCCATAATTGGCGCTGCTAAAAAGCTGA